>NZ_JBSQYM010000161.1:0-6346 GCF_055140805.1 Orenia sp. | reverse complement strand
CAGCGTCAGATGTGTATAAGAGACAGATTTCTAATCTTCAAACTCCTACCTCCTTTGAATTAATATTATTTATCTAAAAATGTTATAACTTTAACATGAATGTCAAAGTTATTTTATCATAATTTAACAAAAATATCTAATTGCACTTGATTATTGTAGAAGTTAAGCAAGGAAATGTGCCAATTAATCACTATTTAATATAAATCCCTTCTATAGACTAATAATCAATAGATGTAAAAAAGCAGCCCGATTCTTCGGACTGCTTTTTGTTAGGGCCAATTTTATAAGTAGAACAAGGCAAAAAAATTTGCTTATTTCCTAGCTACTATTTAAAATTTTATTTAGAATAATCTTTATTTAACTTCTCTATATCATATTTTAAATATAAATAATAACCAAAACCATCAATACTAAGACCGCTTATAAGAACTAAGTATCCTTTCTTTGTTTAGCTAAGAATGGCAGATCTTGATACTCCTATTATATATGCTACTTTTGGTCCTGTACTAGTATTCCTGTATATTTTAGCTATTTTCTAACTTCATTAACATTTATATATTCAAAGATGATTTTCTTATATATTCCAATAACCTCGATTTGACATTTATACCATAACTTATATATGCCACATCATCAATAAAAAACCTGCATCCTAAATAATAAGATACAGGTCAGATTAATTATATAATTGGATTATTTTCCATTGTATAAATATACGAAACATTGTATATTTTAGCCTAGTTGCAATCTTTGTGAAACTCAGTTGCAAACTTTATGATTACAGTTGCAATCTTTTTGAAAACCTACACTTCTTTTATATATCAATATTATCAGCTAAATCAGCATTTTTCATAATAAATTCTCTTCTGAGTCTCGCTTTAGACCCCATCAACCGATTAAAGATATCATCAGCCATTATCTCATCCTCAATCTCTACCTTTTGTAGCTTACGATTCTCTGGATTCATTGTAGTACTCCATAACTGAGCTGGATTCATCTCTCCTAAACCTTTATAACGTTGAATACTTACTTTTGTTCTATCTTTATCAGCCATATATCTTTCTAACTGCTTATCTGTATAAAGATACTTCTCCTTTTTACCATAAGTAACCTTATACAATGGAGGCTGGGCAATATAGACATGGCCTGCTTCGATCAATTCAGGCATATAACGGTAGAATAGAGTTAAAATTAATGTACAGATATGAGCACCATCGACATCAGCATCGGTCATAATGATAATTTTATGATATCTCAACTTACTAAGATCAAACTCTTCACCAATTCCTGCACCTAAAGCAGTTACAATTGTTGCAATCTCATTGCTCTTTAAAATCTTAGTCAATCTAGCCCGCTCTACATTCATAATCTTACCCTTTAAAGGTAGGATAGCCTGAAATTTACGATTACGCCCTTGTTTTGCAGAACCACCAGCAGAATCACCCTCTACCAAGTAAAGTTCGCATTCTTCTGGCTTACGGCTACTACAATCTGATAGTTTACCAGGTAAGGAGTTATTATTTAAAACACCTTTTCTTCTGGTCAATTCCCTAGCCTTTTTAGCTGCTTTACGAGCTCTAACTGCTTCCAACGCCTTCTCTACCACACTTTTAGCCATTGACGGATTAACATCTAGATAATAACGAAGATACTCATAAACTGCCTTTTCTACAGTACTTCTAATCTCACTATTTCCCAGCTTAGTTTTGGTCTGCCCTTCAAACTGTGGCTCAGTTAGCTTAACACTGACTACAGCTGTTAATCCTTCCCGTAAATCCCGACCAGATAATGCTGGATCATTCTTCTTTAAAAGATTATTATCTTTAGCATAATTATTAAAAGCCTTGGTAATAGCTGCTTTAAATCCTGTTAGGTGATATCCCCCATCATGGGTATTGATATTGTTAGCAAAGGTATAAATTCTTTCATTATAACTCTTATTATATTGGAAAGCAACTTCTACATAGGTATCGTCCAATTCTTCTTCAATATAAACTATATCTTCAGTCAAGGCATCTTGACTTTCATTTAAATATTTAACAAACTCCTCAAGTCCACCACTATAACAGAAAGTTTCTTGCTTATCTTCAGCTCTTCTCTTATCTGCCAATAATATCTCTAAATTCTTATTTAAAAAAGCAGACTCTTGTAATCTAGTACTTAAAGTTTCAAATTTAAAATTAAGTTCGTCAAAAATCTCTTCATCAGGTTTGAAGGTAATCTGAGTTCCTGTCTCTTTAGTCCTCTCACCTTTTTCAAACTCAGTGACTGGAATCCCCCGCTCATACCTTTGGCGATACACATGTCCATCACGATATACTTCTAACTCAAGCCATTCTGATAAAGCATTTACTACTGAGACACCTACTCCATGTAAACCACCAGATACTTTATAACCAGCCCCATCAAACTTACCACCTGCATGGAGGGTAGTTAGTACCAGTTGAGCTGCTGGTAAACCTTTTTTAGGATGAATATCTACTGGAATTCCACGACCATAATCTCTGACAGTTATTGTTTCACCTGTCCCAATGATGATATCTATCTTAGTTCCATGACCTGCTAAAAATTCATCTATACTATTATCAACAATCTCCCAAACGAGATGATGCAATCCTTTAGTTCCAGTAGAGCCGATATACATTCCTGGTCTCTTTCTAACAGCCTCTAGACCTTCTAAAACTTGAATCTGTTCTGCATTATATTGACTATTTACTGCCATATTATATTAACACCTCTTTCAACTTCCATCTTTTGTAAAAAAATCTGATTACATTTATTATAATAGCACATTAATCAATTGATAGCAACTATTAGCTATAATAAGTCTTAATTTGACCCTGTTTATATCTAAATTAATCAATTTATAATGACAGCAATAAGTAATGAGTAACAAGTGATAAGAGAATATTATTACCTGTCACTAAATTACTACCTTATATTCATTAAGTTTCACTTTAACTCTTATTATATACAATTTATATTATTTTTTATAAATTAGCTTCTATACATAGAATATAAAAAATTTAAATTAAGCTTTTAAATCTGATTTCAAAAAAGTTTTGCTTTATATAGAATTTAAAATGAAACTTAATGGGGATATTGTGAAACTTTAAGCTTTAGCTACGGGGTTTTAACCCGTAGTGTAACATATCATCATCACCACAGGTTAAAACCTGTGGCTAGTAAATTTATCATTATAAAAAGTGTCCCACTATCTCTATATAGAGTCATGGTTAAATTTTATTCTAGATTCACATACCTATAATTAATTCTACTTGTTTTTACTTCTTTGTCATTACTCGTAATTGATCACTAATGACTACTCTTTAGTAATTTATTTTACAAATTCTAATTTAATGATATAATAAATACTGTCAATCAGCAAATTTGATATACTTCATAAGCCTTTATGATTGTTCTTAGCTTATCTATAATTTCAAATTGCCAATAGATTTACTATAGTCATCCAACTTTAGAATGAAACAATAGAAAGATAGTGCGACACTTTGTGTCGAGTGTGAGCTATGAGTGTGAGTGTGTGTAAAACTTCTTTTTATTGGGGGTTACTCACACTCACACACCCACTCACGCTAATTTTAAAAGGGTCACAATACCACTATTAAGTTTCACTTTAGACTTGGATATCTATATATAGTTAATTATACTTTAGAAAGTTTTTTGATGCAATTAACTAATTTAATTATTTTAACTGCTTGACATTAAAAGAATATGTAGATAATTATCAATTTAAAAAGATAATATTGAAAGGAGAAGATAGATATGAAAGATAAACAGATTACACCTGTAGCTATTGAAGACAAAATGCGCAATTCTTATTTAAATTATTCATTAAGTGTTATTATAGACCGAGCTTTACCTGATGTTAGAGATGGACTTAAACCAGTACATAGAAGAATTCTTTATGCCACTAAAAAATTGGGGTTGATTCCTGATAAGCCCCATAGGAAATCAGCACGTATCGTTGGAGAGGTATTAGGTAAGTATCATCCTCATGGTGATGCAGCTGTATATAATGCTATGGTTAGAATGGCTCAAGATTTCAGTCAGAGATATATATTAATTGATGGACATGGAAACTTTGGTTCAATCGATGGTGATAGTGCAGCAGCTATGCGTTATACTGAAGCTCGACTAGCATCTATTTCAGAAGATTTACTCCAAGATATTGAAGAGAATACCGTTGATTTTATTCCTAACTTTGATAGTAGCTTAGAGGAGCCTAGTGTATTACCTTCACGGATTCCTAATCTATTAGTTAATGGCTCTAGTGGAATTGCTGTTGGGATGAGCACCAATATTCCCCCTCATAATTTATCAGAGATTATCGATGGCTTAATTGAATTATTAGATAATAAGGATCTAAACATTAAAGACTTAATGAAAATTATTCCAGGACCTGACTTTCCTACTGGAGGGATTATAGTCGGCAATGATGGAGTTAAAGATGCTTACACTACTGGAACAGGAAAAATAACCATTCGTGGTAAGAGTAAGATTGAAGATAAAGGTCGGGGCAAACAGAGTATTATCATTACCGAGATACCTTACCAATTGAGTAAGGCTAAATTAATTGAAGAGATGGCTGATACTGTTAAAAAAGGCAAGATTGATAACATCAGTGATATTCGTGATGAGAGTGACCGTGACGGACTTAGAATTGTAATTGAATTGAAGAAAAAGGGAAATCCAGAGATAATCTTAAATCGTTTATATAAATATACCTCTTTACAATCTAGTATGAGAATTAACATGTTGGCTTTGGTAGAACAACAGCCCAAGGTTATGAATATTAAAAAGATATTAGAACATTTCTTAGACTTTAGAAGAGAGGTTATCACTAGAAGAACTAAGTATCAATTAGAGAAGGCACAAGAAAGAGAGCATATCTTAATTGGCCTTAAAAAAGCTACTGATAGTCTAGATAAGGTAATTAAGGTTATCAGAAGCTCCAAATCTACCAAAGAAGCTAAAAGAAATCTACAAAAAGAACTAGAAGTCACCAAAAGACAAGCAGAAGCTATCTTAAATATGAGATTACAACGCTTAGTCAGCTTGGAGATTGAAAAATTAGAGGCAGATTTAGCAGAGATTCGAGAAAAAATTAAATACTTAAAATCAATTTTAAATAGCACAGATATTTTAGATAATATAGTTAAAGATGAACTAATAGAAATTAAAGATAAGTATGGTGATAAACGTAAGACCAAGATTTTAAGTGATGATTCTAAAGCTGAAATAGAAGAGGAGGATTTGATTAAGGATAAAGATGTAGTTATCTCCCTATCTTATCGTAATTATATCAAAAAAGCAGATAGTCTAGATAATATTCGCTCTGCTAAAAATGACTTTATTACCCATGTAGTAACTGGAAGAAATCTCGACCAAGTCTTATTCTTTACTGATAAGGGACAGGCCTATAGTATTACATGCCATGAAATTCCAGAACATCATGGCTTAGCTACTGGAGACCCATTGAATCAATATATCAAACTTCCAATGGATGAACATATCATTGGAGTCATTATGCTAAATGATTATACTAAAGAGAATTATATTACCATTGCAACTAAAGATGGCTTAGTCAAAAAGACCAAAGGTGAAGAGTATGAAAGCAGCATTTCATCTATTAAAGCAATCAATTTAAATGAAGGTGATGAAGTAATTGGAGTCAGTGTTAGCAGTGGAGAAGAAGATATCTTACTAGGTACTAAAGAAGGCTATACAATCCACTTCAAAGAAGATGAAGTTAACGATACTGGACGTAATACCAAAGGTAGTAAAGGAATCAACCTAGCTGAAAATGATGAGGTCATCAGCTTTAGTATAGTTGGAGATTCTTCACTAGTCCTCTCCATTACCAAAGAAGGGCGTGGTAAAGCAAGTCCCCTTGAAGATTATACTCTACAGAAGAGAAATGGAAAAGGATTAAAGACTATGTCCAATGACAAATATAAATTATTAGAGATTATAACTGCTAATAGTAATGATAAAGTCATCTTAGTCAGTGATAATGGTGAGGTAGTTGAAATGAAGGTTAGTAATATTACAGAAACCAAACGCTTAGGTGCTATGTACTCTCAGGCAAAACTCGATAATGATGAGTTTGTGAAGATTATTAAAGTACCTAGATTAGAAGAAGAGTAATTTTAAAGTATCTTAATATAGAGATAATGCGACACTTTCGAGTTGACGGTTAACAGTGTACAGTTGACAGTTAAAAGGCTTTAAAGATTTTTAAACCGAAGAAAATTAATGTTTGAACGAAGCAAAAATTGAACTAGAATTTAGAGTTTAATCAAGTTTTAATTAGAAAATCTAATTA
>NZ_JBSQYM010000160.1:0-6457 GCF_055140805.1 Orenia sp. | reverse complement strand
TTTGTCATAAACTAATTTTACACTAAAAACAGGTTTTTAGGAACCTGTTTTTTTCATATTTAAATACAAAAGGGGCGTCTCATTTTGAGACAGCCCCTTCTATCTTTTTATCTTAAGTTATTATAAGTTTTATTGTTAGAATTATATAGATAAACAATTTTAGGCGGAAATTTAAAATCTTATTTTTGCTCATTACTCGCCACTTATCCTTCTTAACTTTAATTTAAATTTAGTTCCAACGTCTAATATATCTTATACTCTATTTATCAGTCAACCCCTGGAAGTTACCCATAATATTGGATATATAAACCAACTAAAGAGTATAAATATTATTGATCCTTTAATATTTATATGAATACTATTTTGATGTTTTAAAAAGTATAACATAAAGAATATTATATTAAAAATAATCCCTATTGAATATATAATTATAAATTTATCCAATTCAATCATCTCCTCTTATAATCATCCAATTTTAGAATGAAATTTATATAATATTATAGATAAATAATTACAAAAATTAAATTTTATTAGGATTTATTATTAATACTATTAGACATTTATATATAAAATCCTTCAATATATTTTTTATTTTTATATGTTCATATGTGACTAAGTAATAATTTACTATATAATCATTTCATAGCTTTCAAAAAATAGTCCCTTTAATAATATTAAAATAGGGTTAGATTCTAAAATTAGAATCTAACCCTATTGCTTAAATTTTACTATAGAATTTATTAATTATATTATATCCTACAATTAAACCTTAATTTAATCAGCAATATCTTCTTTATGAACCATTCTTCTTAAAAAAGTCTTAATCTTATTAGTAATATCATCAACTATAGAGTACAAGACCGGAATGATTACTAAAGTCAAGATGGTAGAGAATAATAATCCACCAATTACAACTATGGCCATGGGTTGTTGAGTCTCTCCACCATCACCCATTCCAAAAGATAAAGGTAATAGACCTAAAACTGTTGTTAAGGTAGTCATCATAATCGGTCTTAATCTAATTGGCCCTGCATTTAAAATAGCTTCATCTCTATTCTCTTCTTGGCGACGAGTATTGATATAATCAATCATCACAATTGCATTATTAACAACAATACCAGCTAACATGATTATTCCGATAAATCCATTGACACTTAAAGCTACTCCAGTAACTGCTAATGCTAATACAGCACCCAATAAAGCTAAAGGAACAGTAACCATAATTATAAGAGGATGTACCAAAGATTCAAACTGTGAAGCCATAACCATATAAACCAAGATAACTGCCAAGACCATAGCAAGAGATAACTGTTTAAAGGAATCATTCATGTCCCCTGCTTCTCCTTCATAACTGATACTATATCCTGAAGGAATATACAAATTATTAATTCTGGTTTGAAGATCTTGCTGTACCTCATTTAAGCTTCTACTATAGATATCCATACCAACTGTAACAATCTTCTCTTGATTCTCCCGTTCAATCTCATTAGGACCTTTTTCCCGCTTGATTTCAACAATTTGAGATAAAGGAAGAATGACACCCTGTGATGAAGTAAGTTGAATATTCTTCAACTTATTAATAGAGTTGGTCTCACTACCATTTAATTTTAGTAAAATATCATACTCTTCTCCATCTTCTGTATAAGTACCTACAGTACTCCCTGCTACAGCAGTCTTAATAATAGAGGCAATCTCTGCTCTAGTAAATCCAAATTCTTTAGCCAATTTCTCATCGGTTATAATCTGAAACTCTGGTCTACTATCTTCTAAGCTAACTGCAATATTTCTAGTACCCTCAGTTGCTTTTACTTCTGTCAATACCTCTTGAGACAAGTCCATTAAAGTATCTAAGCTAGGTCCTTGAATAGTAACTTCAATTTCAGACCCCCCTCTGCCCTTTCTACCCATCATTGAGGTCTGAGCTACTACATTAATATCAGCATCTGGAGTATCTTTAATCTTATTTCTTACCTCTTCAGCAACTTCACTAACACTTCTATCACGTTTATCTAAGTCTACTAACTCTAATGTTATACTCCCTGAATTATCACTAACAGAGCTATAAATCAAGTCCATCTCAGGAATATCATAAAACTTACTTTCAACTTCCTTTACTATTGTATCAGTCTTCCCTGCTCTAGTATTTTTAGGCAATTGGACATAAACACTGATACTTCCTTGGTCAGTCTTAGGCATATACTCCAGTTTTAATGGTATAATATCCGTTTTAATCCCTATAGCACAAAAGATTAAAGCTACAAACAATATACCTACAACAATATATCTATGATGTAAAGACCATCTTAAAATACTCTTATATCCTCGATTAACCATTCCCTTATCATCTTCTGCATCCATATTCTGTTCAACATGTAGTAGCTTTGATGATAACATCGGAATAAAGGTTAAAGCTACAAATAAGGAAGCCAACAAGGAAAAGGTTACAGTTAATGCCAAAGGAGAGAAGATTTGAGCCAGCATATCCTCTATAAATACTACTGGAAGAAATACAGCAGCAGTAGTTAGAGTTGAAGCCAATACTGCGGTTCCCACTTCAGCAGTTCCTTCTTTAGCGGCTTTAATCCTAGTTTTTCCTGCTTGTCGATGGCGATAGATGCTCTCTAAAACTACGATTGCATTATCGACTAACATTCCTACCCCTAAAGCCAATCCACCCAAAGTCATCATATTTAAACTTAAATCACCAAAGTACATTAGAGCAAAAGCAGTAATAACTGAGACTGGAATTGCTGTAGCAATAATTATTGTACTTCTGATATTTCTTAAGAATATCCATAGAATCACAACAGCTAAAATACCACCTAACATAAAATTAAACTTTACATTAGAGATAGAGGCTTCTATAAATTCCGATTCATCGGAAGTAATTTCAACATTAAGTTCAGGCATCTCTTGCTTTAATCTTGCTAGCTCCTGTTTAACATCCCTAGCTACCTGTACAGTGTTACTTCCACTTTGTTTGAGCACACTTAAGCCAATACTTGGTTCACCCAATAAATAACTATAATCATCTATATCTTCATAACCATCCTTTATCTGAGCTACATCTGATAATTTCACCTGTAATCCATCAGATGTACTAATAATCAAATTTTCCAGGAGGCTTAGATTGTCAAATTCACCTATAGCTCGTAATGATATCTCCTTATCTCCCTCTTCAATTGAACCTACACTAATATTAGAAGAAGCAGCTTCTATGCTAGAAGTGATATCATCTAAAGTCAAGCCATAAGACATTAACACTTCTTGATCTGCTTCAATTTGAATTTGTCGTTTCAAACCACCAGTAACCTCTACTGAAGCAACCCCAACTATCTTTTCTAATGAAGTTTTAAATTTATCCTCAGCTAAATCTTTAAGAGTTTCTAAATCATCACCAGAAATAGACGCTCTAATAATTGGCTGAGAATTAGGATCAAAGGAGAGAATCTGAGGATTTTCAGCATCATCGGGTAAATTATCCTCCATTCTAGAAATTACATCTCTTAGATCATTTTTAGTTTCATCTAGATTTATCCCATAGTCCATCTCTAAACTTACTAAAGAGCTACCTTCTGAACTGGTTGAACTTAGAGTATCTAAACCATCTACTGTGGCAACCGCCTCTTCAATTGGTCTAGTAACTGTCTCTTCAATCTCTTCAGGACTTGCTCCATCATAGGTAGTTTTGATCATTAAGAAAGGAACTTCAATCTCTGGCATTAAATCTAAGGGTAATCTATTTAAAGCGATAGTCCCAATTAAAATAATCCCTAATATAATCATCGTAATTGTGATTGGTCGATCTATTGAAAAATCTGATATCTTCATTACTCATCACCTCTGCTTACTATCTTAACCTCAGACCCTTCTTTTACATTATCTATACCAGCTGTTACAACTTGATCCCCTACTTTAAGACCCTCTAGAACAACCACCTGCTCTTTATTGGAAATTCCTGTTTTAATATTGACCTTTTTTGCCTGATTGTCTTCAATTATATAGGTATAACTATTACCACTGTCATCTACTAAAACTCCATTTTGTGGTATGATTATTGTCTCCTTGACTTGATCTGTCTGTAAAGTAACTTTGGCATACATCCCAGCTTTGATAATATTATTCTGATTATCAATTGAAATCTCTACAGGATAACTTTTTTTAGTTGAGTCAGCTACTGGTGAGATATTCTTGATCTCTCCAATAAAACTTTTTTGCAAAACTTTAAAGTCAACTTGGACTTCCTCACCGATCTTAATTTTATTGATATTACTTTGACTTATATAAGTAATTAATTTGACTGTATCGATATTGGAAATAGTCATTATTTCAGAATTAGTAAAAACCATTTCCCCTTGTTCGATATCTACACTTGAAACTATCCCATCAATAGGAGCAGTTATTAAAGTATTACTTAAATCTAATTTAGCAGCTTTCAAGCTAGCTTCCCCTTGAGTCACAGCTCCCTTAAGAGCCTTGATCTCCTCTTGAGTAGCACCATCTTTGGTCAGCTTTAATGAATATTTAGCAGATTGATATTGACTTTTAGCTGTAATATAATCATTCTCTGCTTCTTCTAAAGTTTGATTTGAAATAACTCGTTGATCAAACAAATCCTTCTGCCTTTGATAATTCTTCTGAGCTTGTTGATAAGCAGCTTTAGCACTTATTAATTCGGATTCAAGCTGTAATACCTCTTCTTCTTTAGCTCCATTTAATGTTTCCGCTAAATTGGCTTGAGCTATTTCTAAAGAAGCTTTTGCTTGTTCAACTTGGATTAATGCAGAACTGTTATCTAAAACTACCAGCTTATCTCCTTGCTTGACCCTATCTCCAACTTCTACATATACTTTTTTTACTTCTTCTGAAGTTTTTGGAAGGATATTAACTGACCTATCTGCCTTAACTTCTCCTGCAAGGGTAATATAATTAGTTAAACTTCTTTTTTGAACCTGATTGACTCTTACAGAAGGCACTTTTTCACTACCTTGCTTATTTATAGGTGTAGACTCTGCTGATGCAGTTGCTTGCTGGGAGTTATTACAACCTATTGCTACTATACTTAAGATTCCTATCAAAATCATTATTGAGATCACTTTTCTATATTCAAATAATTGCTTTCTCATCTCTATACCTCCTAATTAATCTCCTTGCCCATGGCCTGATCTAGGTAGGCTAAGGTTACATTGTAATTATAGATCGCTTCATAATAATCGGTCTGTACCTCTTGATAAGTAGTTTGGGCTCCTAAAACATCATAACTAGTTACTATTCCCTTTTGATACTTTAACTCTGTCTGACTAAGATTATCTTCTGCTTCTTTTAAAGTCAAGCCCATTAATTTAATACTCTCTTCAGATTCAGATAAGTTTAAGATTTGAGTCCTGATTTCTAACTCTATATTATTTTCAAGTTCATCTCTTTGCACTTTATATTTCTCCAACTCTTTTCTAGCCTGCTCAACCTTAGAGTTATTAGCACCACCATCAAATAGATTATAGCTAAGAGTTAAAGCAGCACTCCAGACACCATCACTTATCTTTAATTTATCATCACTAGCATCATATCCACCACTTAAATTGAGACTAGGAGATTTATTAGCCCTGGCATTATCTAAATTTATAGTAGCAACCTCTTCTTCTAAATCGAGCACCTTAATATCTGCTCTATATAAAAAGGCATATTCCATCACCTCTTCAAAATTTATCTCTTCTCTTTTCCAATTAAGCTCTTCACTTAACTCTAAACCAGAGTTACTAGCTAGACCTAAAGTGTTCTTTAAGGTTAATTTATTTAATTCTAAAGAATGCTCTGCCTCTAAGAGATCTTGCTTAGCTTGGTTGAGACTGACCTTTGCCTTTAAGACATCTGTATTTGTTGAAATGCCTACTTCTCTATTAGCTTGAGCTATCCTGAGATAATCTTGGTTTTTAGTAACTGTCTTATTATAAAAGCTAACCATCTTCTTAGCTTTTAAGATATCATAATACTCTGCAACCACCTCTGCTCTTACTTCTTTTTTCTTTAGTTTTAATTCAAGTTTGGCAATCTCTATGTTCTTCTTAGCTGTCTCATAAGAATTCTTTAATAAGCCACCTTGATAGAGTGATTGTTGAAATTCTAAAGTTAAAGAATAAAGGCTACTACCACTATCACCTCCTGATTTGCTATAATTGCTATTTAAATCAATGTTCGGATAAAAATCTGCTTCAGCTTCTTTAAGCTGTTCTTCTGCAATTGCTATATCCTTTTCTAACTCTTTAATCTCATTATTCTGCTTTATTGCTAATTCAACTGCTTGCTCTTGGCTTAATGCTAAGCTTTTATTAAAACTGGCGTATGCTGTCGGTATCATAGTTAAACAGAATATAGCTGTAATTATTACTAAAATAAATTTTTTATTACTCATCTAGCTCCTCCTTTACATATCTTCTTTTATCTTCTAGTTATAGTATAG
>NZ_JBSQYM010000159.1:0-6467 GCF_055140805.1 Orenia sp. | reverse complement strand
AAGTCCTAAAAGAATAAGGATATCCTAATAAATTAGGAGGAAACTTAAACTTCAAACTTCTTTTGAAGCCTCCGTTGCTCGTCTCGGAGGTTGTTCACTACAATCATCTAATGGAGCTGTAGCTGGAACAGTTGCAGAAACAGAAGGTGCTATTGGATATGTAGGATTAGGTTATTTATCAAATAAGTTAAAAGCAATCAAGGTTAATGGTGTAGCTCCAAGTAATGCTACTGTAGCAAGTGGAGATTTTCCAATCGCTCGTCCATTATTTATGTTTACTGATGGATGGCCAGAAGGATTAACAGCTAGCTTCATTAACTTTATTTTAAGTCCAGCAGGTCAAAAGATTGCTAAAGAGCAAGGTTATGTACCATTATATTAAGAACTTGATTATTCAAATCTTGACTACTTAAATTAAATAAAAATAATTTTGGGGGAATCCCCCCCAAATTATTTTTATTTAGATAATTTAAGCACTAGACAAGATTGGGACAACCATATAAGTAATTAGTGGAGGGAGAGGTATTATGAATTTAGTACATTGGAAAACAAAAGAGAGAATAATCAAGAAACTTCTCTTTATGTTTGCTTTGTCCTCAATTTTATTTTTGACAGGAATTATAATAGTATTATTCAAGGAAGGTCTTCCTATATTCACCAAAGTAGGGTTCGGAGAGTTTTTATTTAGTAAAGACTGGTATCCAACATATGATCCAGCTGATTTTGGAACTTTAGCATTGGTTCTTGGGTCATTTGTGGTTACTATTGGAGCAATGGTGATTGCTGTACCAATTGGAATTTCGTCTTCTATTTTTATATCTTATATTTTACCTGGTAAGTATAGAACTGTAGTTAAGTCTTTAGTGGAATTATTAGCGGGTGTTCCATCTGTAGTTTATGGATTGTTTGGAATGAAGATTTTAGGACCATTTTTAAAAGACGTGTTTGGATTGCCAACAGGTTTGACAGGTCTGACTGCATCTATTATGTTAGGAATAATGGCTTTACCTACAATTATTAGTTTATCTGAGGACGCTATAAGCTCTATACCAAAGACTTTTCGGGATGCTTCATTAGCGTTAGGTGCAACAAGGTGGGAAACAATTAGTAAGGTAATTGTTCCTTCTGCTAGTTCAGGAATTGTAACAGCAATTATATTAGGAATTGGTCGAGCAATAGGAGAAACAATGACAGTATTAATGGTTGCTGGAGGAGCAGCTATAATACCAACAAATATCTTAAAGCCTCTAAGACCAATGACAGCTACTATAGCAGCAGAGATGGGAGAAGCTCCTGTAGGTAGTGAGCATTATCAGGCTTTATTTGGAATTGGTATTCTATTATTTATTATCACTTTATTCTTTAATTTCTTAGCTGATAGATTCTCCCGAAGATTTAAAAAGAAGGTGAGTGGTCAATGATGGAAAATAATGAATTGATTACAAATAACAGTATGGTTAAAAATGATCAGCTTGTTAAAGTTATTGAAAGTAATAAGAATAGATTATTTTTAAGAAAATTAAAAGAAAAATTAGTATTTGGTTTTTTTGCTTCAACCCTTGTGGCGGCATTAGGAGTTCTAGCTATAATTATCTACTTTATATTTAGTCGGGGAATAGGAGTAATTAACTGGGAGTTTATCACTGCAATGCCTAAAAACGGAATGACTGAAGGGGGGATCTTCCCTGCTATTTTAGGTTCCTTTTACTTAGTTGTAGCTTCAATATTAGTAGCTACAGTTTTTGGTGTCTTTGCAGCCATTTATATGGTTGAATATGCAGAAGAGAATAAAATAATTCATTTAATTAGAATTGGTGTAAATAATTTGGCTGGTGTACCATCAGTTGTATTTGGATTGTTTGGATTGGGGGTTTTTGTTAAGGTTTTAGGTTTTGGAGTATCTATTTTATCAGGTGCGTGTACTTTAGCTATTGTAGTTTTACCTACAATTATTAGAGCATCAGAAGAAGCACTTATGACTGTACCTGATGAATATCGTCATGCTTCCTTGGCTTTAGGAGCTACTCAGTGGCAAACTATCAAAAATGTTGTTCTACCTGCCTCTTTACCAGGAATTTTAACTGGATGTATTTTAGGTGTTGGGCGGGTTGCAGGAGAGACTGCTCCGATTATATTTACTGCTGCTACCTTTTACACTGGTAAGTTACCATCTTCTATCTTCAATGAAGTAATGGCTTTACCTTACCATATTTATGCTTTAGTAACAGCTGGGACTTCACCTAAACAGATTCCTTTAGCTTATGGAACAGCAGTTGTATTACTTTTCTTAGTAATTTCTATTAATTTAGTAGCGATTGCTTTAAGAAGCTATTATGGTAACAATAACAATAGATAAGATTTCCTTATATCAATCCAACTTTTAAAAATGGTTCTAAATACTGATAAAATATAATTTTTGTAAATTATTTATTGACGACTAAGAAATTCATAATTTTTTACCAAGTAAATGGGAGGAAGTATTATGAGCAAACATAAAATTGAAGTTAATGATTTAGATTTTTATTATGGAGATTTTCAAGCTTTAAAAGATATCTCTCTTGAAGTACCAGAAAATCAAGTAACATCATTTATTGGACCTTCTGGTTGTGGTAAATCTACTTTTTTAAGAACTTTAAATAGAATGAACGATTTAATTAAAGGTACTAAAGTTGATGGAGATATATTAATAGATGGTAGCAATATTTACAGTGAAAAGATGGATGTTGTTGAATTAAGAAAACAAATCGGTATGGTTTTCCAACATCCTAATCCTTTTCCTAAATCTATTTATGATAATGTAGCATATGGACCTAGAATTCATGGAATTAAGGATACTGAGACATTGGATAAAATTGTAGAAGAGAGTTTGAAATCTGCAGCATTATGGGATGAGGTCAAGGATAAGTTAGATTCTCCTGCTTTGGGTATTTCTGGTGGACAGAAGCAGAGATTGTGTATAGCTAGAGCATTGGCTGTAGAGCCAGAGGTGCTGTTAATGGATGAACCAACCTCAGCGTTAGATCCAATTGCTACCGGAAAGATTGAGGATTTAATTGATGAGTTAAAAGAAAAATATACAATTGTAATTGTAACTCATAGTATGCAACAGGCTGCACGTATTTCAGATCAAACAGCTTTCTTCTATATGGGGAAATTAATAGAGTATGGTCCAACAGAGAAGGTATTTGAAAATCCAGATAATAAGAAGACAGAAGATTATATCACTGGTAGATTTGGTTAATATTTAAAGGGAGGTTCAATGATGGTAAGAAGAAAGCATTTTGAACAAGATTTAGAAGAGTTAAAGAATGATGTTTTAAAGATGGGAAGTATGGTAGAAGAGAGAATTAACCAAGCAGTTAACTCTTTAGTTGAGCAGGATATCAAATTAGCTAATCATGTAATTGATAATGATGATGATTTAGATGAATATGAAGTAAAAATTGAGCAAAAATGTATCAAATTATTGGCTTTACAGCAACCTGTTGCTAAAGATTTACGGACAATAGATATGATATCTAAAATTGCCACTGATTTAGAACGCATGGGAGATTTGGCTCAAAATATTGCTATAGTAGCAAGTAAAGTAGTCGATGAAAAATTAATTAAGTCATTGATTGATTTACCACGCATGAAAGAGGTAGTAATCTCAATGATTAGAGATTCTCTAGAGGCTTTTGTTGAGTTAGATGTTGATAAAGCTAGAGAGGCTGGACTTAGAGATGATAAGGTTGATAATTTAGATAGACAGATTTTTAGAGAGTTATTGACCTATATGATGGAAGACCCTAGATCAATTAGGCAAGGGAATAATTTGATTTTTGTAAGTAGATATTTGGAGCGAACAGGGGATCATGCTACTAACATCTGTGAAAAGATTATATATATGGCAACTGCTGATTGGGTGAATTATTAAAGATAAGAGAGTCTTTTTTAGGGCTCTCTTTACTTTTATTATCTTTAATTTAAATTGATGATTTAAATTAAGTAGATAGAACTGAGATTGAATTGCTTTGTAGCTAAATATTAGATAATAATTTAATATTTATTAACAATCATATAATAATAAGTTAATATAACAATGTTATAATGATTTATATCAACTTCTATTAGATGGTAAATCATTTAAGGCAATAAGATATTAGGAGGAAAGCATTTATGAAAATCGATGCAGATAAGGAGCAAATTGATTTCAGCAGAGCCTTCAAAGCAAAGATAAAATCTTTGATAGATAAAGTAGAAATAAAAAGAATTTTTAGTAGTGGGTTAAGAAATAAATTAATTTTATTAGTATTATTGACAGCTTTAATACCAATCTTTATGTTAAGTTATTTAGAGATTATTTCTACTAAACAAACAGTTGAGGATAACTTTATAGAGTCTACTAAGCGACAGATTAAACAGGTTGATAATGAGATTGAGGTATATTTTGATATGGTAAAAGCAAGTGCTAAGATGTTATCTTTGAATCCAGCAATTAGAAAAGCAGATAGTAGTGTTACTTCTTATGTACATAAGAGTGATAAGTCTCAATTACATCCGACTCCTAAAAACAATGGAAAAGTAGAAGCAGGGATTTACGACCAATTATTTAATTATATTCAAGCTCAAAATGAAGCCTCATATAACTCTTACTCGTCCTATTCCTTTGTAGCTACTACTGATGGAGGATATGTACAATGTCCAACAGCTATAGTTGAAAGAAATTATGACCCTAGAGAGGCTCCTTATTATAAATTGGCCATGGAGAATAAAGGAGATATTGTTATTACAGAGCCGTATCAATCTATTCGAGGTATAGGTGGTAATTACTATACGATGACTGCAGCTACAACAGTGAAAAATTTTGAAGGTAAAGTTGTTGGTGTACAGGGGATTGATATTAATATAGAGGTATTAACGAATTTGATGCAGCATGTCAGTACTGGAAGTCTTGGTTATATCATCTTGACAACAGAAGATGGAACTATTCTAGGGCATCCACGCAAACCAAATGAGATGCTCTTTAAGAATATAACAGCTTTAGGTGTGGACAAGTTCAATAATATTTCTAAAATCAAAGAGGATAATTTTGAAATAAAAATGGATGGAATAGATTATTTGGCTTATATCTATACCTCGCCTAAGACTGGCTGGAAGTTTATATCTGTAATAGAGAAAAAATATTTAAGTAAGCAATTAACTCCGATTTATACTAGAATATTTTTAGTAATGATTATAACATCTATCTTGGTTATAATTATAGCGATAATATTTGCTCATAGATTGGCTTATCCAATTATTTCTGCTATTGAATTTGCTAAGAAGATAGCTCAAAAAGATCTATCTACCAAGCCTTTGACGATTAGAACTAAAGATGAAATTGGTCATTTATCTAAAGCTCTTAATGAGATGCATGGTAATCTAAAGGAGATTGTAACAGAGATGACCTCCTCTATGGACTATTTATCATCTCATAGTAATCAATTAGCTGCTTCAGCTGAAACTGGGGAATATGCTATTGAAGAAACTAATAATAATCTCAAAGAGATGGCAACAAATATAGAGAGAGTTTCTCAAATAAGTGGTCAGGTAACAGAGCTAGCTCAGCAGTCTAGTTTACAAACTATACAGGGAAATCAGAATATTAATAGGACAATTGAGAATATTGAAAGGATAAATCTATCGGTACATAATACAGTGGGTATTATTGAGGAGTTAGATTATACTTCTAAAGAGATTGATCAGATTGTTGAGATGATTAATAATATAGCTAAGCAGACCAATTTATTGGCTTTGAATGCCGCTATTGAGGCTGCTAGAGCTGGTGAAGCTGGACGTGGTTTTGCTGTTGTAGCTGATGAGATTAGAAGTTTGGCAGAAGAAACAACTAAATCAACGGCTAAAATTCATGATTTAGTAGAGACAACTCAAAAGAAAGCAGAAACAGGATTGAAAGCTATCAAAGAAGTGGAACATGAAGCTAAGGAAGGTAAACTCATTGTTCAAGAGACTGATAAGGTATTTAATCAGATTCAACAGGTAATTGAGGATACTTCTGTTCAAATTAAAGAGACATCCTCTGCTTCCCATCAATTGGCTGCAAATAGTACTGAAATTACAGGTGCAACTCAGCACATTAGGTCTATTTCTCACGAGATAGCTGGTTCATCAGAAGAGCTAGCAGAGATGTCTTCTAAATTACAACAGTTGGTTCAAGAGTTTATTATTTAGAGAATCCTTTAAAAATTCTATAAGTAACCTATTAAAATCCATGTTTAGCTACTAGCTGAGCATGGATTTTTATTTTTTAGTATTAGGCTATAGATAAATAATTTTAGAATGAAACAATAGAAGGAAAAAGCAATACTTTTAGGAATCTGGAATCAGTTATCAGGAATCTGTAAATGATACTGATTCCAGATTCCTGGTTCTTGACACGAAAGTGTCGCAATAGCTCCATTAAATTTCACCTTAGTGGCCAATTA
>NZ_JBSQYM010000158.1:0-6473 GCF_055140805.1 Orenia sp. | reverse complement strand
GAGATGTGTATAAGAGACAGGTTTGAGTGTGTGTGAAGTGCCTTTCTATTGAATTTCACTCACACTCCCACACCAACTTACACTTATAAAAAGTGTCGCTATATCCCATTAAGTCTAATTTTTAAATTCATAGATCTATAAAGAAAGTCAGGCTCTTTTTAAAATGTACCCTATAGAGCCTGACTTTCTTTATTTAGTGCCAATTCCTAAATCATTTCTTTGAACAGGAGGAACACCTTTAGGATCTTTACGATGCTCATTCATTGCGAAGGCATCAACTTTTTCTAGAACTCTCTTTGATTGGATTTCTGCCATCTCTTTAGCAACTTCCATCTTATTTTTCTTAAAGTCCAGCTTTTTATCCATTAAATCCCCTCCTGTTAATAATTTATCCAATTCTTCAATTTTCAATTCTTTTCTTTCTAAATTAATGTATTCAATATAAAATCAATGAAGAGCTTTAATGTATATAGGTATGTGAATTCAAAATGAAACTTAATGGATATATTGGGACTGTTTTAGGAATCAGGAGTCAGGAAGCAGTTATCAGTAAAACAGACTGATTCCAGATTCCCGATTCCTGATACGAAAGTGTACTATTATCTCCATATAGCGTTATGGTTAAATTTTATTCTAGATTCACGAACCTATATAGACAAACAACTCTAAAAAGAAATTTATAGTATTTTTTGTTTTTGATTTTAGCTCATTACTTATCACTCGTCCTACGAGTTATTTGAACTCTTTGTGATGGAAAAATACCCAAACGAATTTTTCCTATCTACTGTCATTCAACTTTACTATAATTTTAATTTTTTGCTATTAGATTAAAATTAACCGAGATTATGGTGAGATTAAGTAAATAAAAAAGGGATTTTTGTTTTTTTGTTTAATAATGTTAAAAGGTTAATTATTAGAATAGATTGTTTTTATTAAATATTAACCATATCTTTGGTTACTTGAGGTGGTTATACTGACTATTAATAGTTTTAAATTTATTTTGACTAAAAAGATATTATCTGCTCTGTTGATTATGTCTTTGCTCTTGATTCCTGGTCTGGTTTATTATGAATGGAATCAAGCAATTACAATAAAATCAAATTTATATGGGACATTAAGTTCATTATTTTTTGAATATTTAGAAAGGGAATTGAATCAAGTTATCATTTCGACCACTCCTAAGTATTTTGACAAATTTCCTAAAAATATACTTGTAAAGCTAAGAGAAACAGGAGGGATGGATAGATATTCAAAGGTTGTAGATGATGACTTATATGTTTATAAGCTAGAAGATGGTAGACCAGCATTATATACAATAAATCTAACAAATATGGTTAAAAAGGTAAATGATGTAATCAGTCTTCAGGTACCTTATAGGCTTTATTCAGTATTGTATGAAGAGATATTTACAAGTGATAAAGATTTTAAAGACCTAGATTTCTATAGTAGAGATAAGGTAATTAGAGAGGGCTTTGATTATTACTTTATTGGAAAGAACGATAGTCCTTATGTTATTTATCCCTTCTATTTAGCTATAGATTTAGAATTAAATTTATTAAATATACTAAAGGTTAGTCTATTAAAGCTTATAATGGTCTTAAGCATAACTATATTGTTAACACTTTATTTTGTGGAACGTTTTAGTAGGGGGATTTCTGAAAATATTACTAGGTTTTCTGAGACTGCTTATTTTATAGGAAAGAGGGCTATTAAAGGAGTTAAAAAGGAAAGTAAATTGCCTTCTACTGGAATAACAGAGATTGATAAGATTGCTTATACTTTAGAAGATTTATTTAAGAGTAATTATAAATATGCTAATGAGCTTAAGCATAATAACCAGATGATTAAGAGTACAAATAACTCTTTGTGGGAGGTACTTACCTTAACAGAGAAGTTAATTGCATGCAAGATAAATAAGTTTGAATTCTTATCATTGGTTGAAAAAAGAACTGATAGTTTAGAAGATAATACTGAAGATTTGCTCAATAACCTATGTAGGGATATCTCTTTAGTTAATGAAGAGAAGGAAGAGTATTTAGAACAGAATCAAAATTTAATCAATAAAGTATTGTTCCTATTAGGAGAGATGTCTGAATATCGTGATGATGTCACTGGGGCTCATATTAATCGGGTTAGTGAAGTAGCTAAAATAATAGGACAAGCACTTAAAATAGAAGAAGAGGATCTACTTATACTAGAGAATGCTGCTAAATTACATGACTTAGGGAAGATAGCAATTCCTGATAGTATTCTACTTAAAGCAGGCAAACTAACTAGTACAGAGTTTGAAAAGATGAAGGAGCATTGCCGTGCAGGATATAATATTTTATCTGAAATTAATCATACCTTCTTCCAAGTTGCTGCAAATATCTCATTAACTCACCATGAGTGGTGGGATGGAAGTGGTTATCCTCAAGGGCTAAAGGGTGAAGAGATTCCTTATGAAAGTAGGATAGTAGCTATTTGTGATGTCTTTGATGCGTTAAAGTCCCAAAGACCATATAAAGAGGCTTTTACTTTTCAGCGGGCTTTTGAGATTATAAGCTCAGAGAGTGGTAAACATTTTGACCCCAAGATAGTTGATACCTTTATAGAGAATAGTGATAAGATTATAGAAGTTTATAAAAGTCAAGGGGAGGGAGTTGCTTGAAGCTGAGAAGTATAGCTCTTATATTAATTATTATCTTGCTTTTGTTATATATATTTCTCCCAAGAGAAGAGATCAATATAATTGTTCAGATGGAAGAAGAAGAGGTTTCGGGGTTGATGAAAGTATTGACTAAATATGAAAGATTTCATTTTGTAAAATTTAATATATTAAACATACCATTTTCTAACCATTTTACTAGGATAGAAGAGTTTTTAAAATCTGGCAAAGAGGTAGATATAGCTAGAGTTGATATCAAGATGCCAAATTGGTTTAAAGACTATGTTATTCATGATCGGGTGGTTATTCAAGCTGTTGACTGTCTATTACTATTTTATAATCCAGAGATTATAGCAAGTCCACCAAGGACTATTGATGAATTTATTACTTATATAAGGACTTATACAATTGATAATCAAGGAAAGAGATATGGGGAGGAAGGATTTTCTTCCAATAGAATAAAGAGGTATGCTGCATTTGTTCCACTGAACTCAGGATGGTGGATGAGCCCTTTTTTTGGTGGGGAAGATAGAGACTTTTTAAGTCAAAATTTAGAGCATGATTCATTTATAAAGGTTGCTAATTCATTTAAAGAGTTATATCAGTCTGGATTGCTACCTGATTTTAAGGATACTTTTTATGAGCAGATGATAAGAAGGTTCCGTGAAGGGGAGGTAGCTATGATGCTCAATGGTCCTTGGGTAATACCTGCTTTAAAGGAATTGGGTCAGGAATTTAGGATAGCTCTAATTCCTAGAGGTAGTGAAGGGCGTTTTTCTCCTATGGGAGGCCAGCAATGGGTTATGTTAAGTGATAAAGAGGTAGTAAAGAAGGTAATGAACTACTTGGCATCTGATAAGGTAGCATTTGAGCTATATAAATATAACGATACAATAATGCCAAAGGAGTCTGTTCTAAATAATTTAGATAATAATATATTAGCTGAGCAATTGTATGATGGTGCTGTTAAGTTAGGTAAAGATAGTGATTATATTTTGTATAATTTCTTTTCTAATGATTATATAGAATATTTAAATGATAAAATGAGTAAAGAAGAATTATTTGATAGCTGGAAGGGTCAAGTTAGATCCTTAGAGTAAAGAGCGGCAGATGTTGCTCTTTTTTTTATAGCTACTTATCATAAATTAAGTAAACTAGAGTAGAATAGTTTTAGATATCTTTAACTATTGATCATGTTGAAAGGTGGAAATTTATAAATCCTGAAGGAGGAAAAGATATTGTCAAAGCAGAGAAAAACTTTAGATAAGCTAGAGAATATGATAAAGAGCCATGAGATAATTGGTGCACCTTATCAGATAGAGGATATGACTTTTATTCCAGTAATCGATACTATGTTAGGTTTTGGAATAGGAAATAGTAAGAGTGGTGGATGTGGGGCATATTTAAATCCCAAGGCTTTAATTATAATCAATCAAGATAAACAAGTTTCACTATTACCTCTTGTAGATAATTATTCTTCTGATAAGATTAAAGAGAGAGTTCCTGAGATATTGGGGATTTTAGATGAATTAAAGAAGAATGAAGAAGTTTGATAATAATCATTGTTTTACTCGTCACTTGTCACTTATTACCATTTACTGAATTTAAAAGAGGAGGAGATTAAAATCTTTAAATTAAGAGATAGTTCTGGAGTGAAGTATTATATTATTGAGGAGTTTGAAAAGACAGCTTTAGTAGAGCATGCTTTTACTAGCAAGCTAGGTGGAGTCAGTCAAGAGGATTATGCTGAATTGAATTTGGGGCTTCATGTGGCTGATAAAGAAGATGATATATTAGAGAATAGGAGGTTGATTTCTAATATATTAAATTATGACTCTAAAGAATTGGTAGCAGCAAAGCAGATACATAGTGATCAGATTAAGGTTATTAGCAGTAATGATAAAGGAAAAGGTGCTTTAGATTATCAGACTGCTATTGAAGACACTGATGCATTGATTACTAATGAGCCTGGAATCTTATTAACCTCTTATTATGCAGATTGTACGCCAATCTTAATCTTAGATCCAGTTAAAAAAGCTATCGGTTTGGCTCATGCTGGATGGAAAGGTACAGTATTAAAGATAGCACAGAAGACTGTTTTAAAGATGAAAGAGGTATATCAAACAATTCCAGAGGATATTTTAGTTGGAATTGCTCCTGCCATTGGTCAGTGTTGCTATCAAGTAGATTCTAGAGTTATTGAGCCATTAAAAGAAAATTTTAATAATTGGCAAGAATTGATTAAAGAAGATGGAAAAGATCGGTGGAGATTAAATATGGCTTTAGCCAATCAAGTCCAGTTAGAGGAGATAGGAGTAAAGACTGAAAATATTATTCAAAGTGAATTATGTACTTGTTGTAATTCAGACTTATTCTTCTCTTATCGCCGAGATCAAGGTAAGACTGGAAGGATGGCAAGTATGATTAAGTTAGTATAGTGACTATAATCTAGAGTCATTTAACTTTAGAATAAAATTTAAATATATCATTATAGAGAAAAAGTGATACTTTCGTGTCAGGAATCGGGAATCTGGAATCAGTGTTTATAACTGATTCCTGACTACTGATTCCAGATTCCAAAAAGTGTCACACTATCTTTCTATTGTTTCATTCTAGAGTTTTTTATCTATATATCCAATTAGCTGTCTTATGTTTATTAATTGGATGGATTTTTACAATATATTAATTTAAATTTAACATTTTTTTAATAGTTAGCTAGTATAATAGGCAATATGATTCTTTTGTAGTTAATAAAGGGGTTTTCTTACTGATATTTGGAGTTATTTGACGATTTTTATTATCTCTATTATTTTGATTTATTTTATAAAAATCCTCTGAATCTTTTTTTCTATAAAAATGAACAATAATTATTGGAATATAAATATCCTGTTATTACTTCCTAAATATTAAATTTATATAATTTTTCTTTATTGTTTCTACTTTAAATTTTAGCTAAATAACAGGGTTAGGTGTTAATGATTGTTTAGTTTTAAAATGAGTAAGGTAATTTATTATTATATCATAATTATTTTAACTAATAAATGCATTTTTTTCCTCAATAAAAAGGAAAAGACTTGAAAGGGGTAATAAATTTTGTTATAATATCCATAAATAGATTTTATTTATCAAGAGAGGTTTATTGACCTATGATTAGAGATAGTTATAACCTTTTAAGAACATGACCTATGATATTATTAGGGAATGGTATAAGTTAATAATAGTTTGTTTTATTCTCTATAAATACAATTTTAATTGTATTTATAGGTACTATATTAATTTACTTATACAGAAACCCCCTAATACGGCGTCCTTGATGCACACTAAGAGTATTTCTCCAGTGACACCTCCCTCAGGGCGCAAATTAATCAAAAATTATTACCTATGAATTTTTGAATGAAAAGATTAATCTGTTAAATCCAAGCAAAAAGCTAGTGTTATTGATTTTTATTATAACCTTGATTTAACATCATACACCCTTTATTTTTCCAAAAGTTTAAAAAAGAAATAACTTGTCCAACAAATTTAATTATTAATGTAGAAGTAAATTCTTAGAATATAGAGCTGAGAGTCTTCTTTAATAGACTCAAATTAGGAAAAAAATTACTAAAAATAAAAAAAAAGTAAAAATAGAGTGGAGACACTAATATCTTGTACCTTGACATTGAAATATCCAGTTGGATTTAAAAGTCTTTTAACAATTGATAATATTATTTATATGAAGTTTAGCTATAGTCATCCAACTTTAGAATGAAACAATAGATAGTGGGACACTTTGTGTCGAGTGTGAGCCATGAGTGTGTGTAAAACTTCTTTTTATTGGGGTTTA
>NZ_JBSQYM010000157.1:0-18392 GCF_055140805.1 Orenia sp. | reverse complement strand
TGAGTGGGTGTGTGAGTGTGAGTAAACCCCAATAAAAAGAAGTTTTACACACACTCACACTCATAGCTCACACTCGACACAAAGTGTCGCACTATCTCTCTATTATCTCAATTCCTACACTACCAAAATAATATATTACTCTTCGCTCGTTACTCATCACTGCTTTATCAGCTGGCTAATTCTACTACCTTAGTTAATGCATTCTTTAAAGCATCAACGACTTGATCTATCTCTTCCTGACTGATAATCAATGGTGGCTCTAACCTAATTACCTTCTGCTGGTTGAGAGTATACGCTACTACAATCCCTGCTTCAAATAATTCACTTATCAATAATCCTCCATAGCTCTCATGTTCAAATTCAATCCCTACCATCAATCCTTTACCTCTAACATCATTGATAATATCAGGATAATTCTTAGCAAGGTCTGTGAGACGATTCAACAGATACTCCCCAGATTCTGCAGCTTTCTGTATCAATCCTTTCTCTTCTAGTGTATTTAGAGTAGCAATCGCAGCACGACAGGCTAAGGGATTGCCGCCAAAGGTAGATGTATGTATGAAGGGTGCCGTATTGAATACCTCCCAAACCTCTGGAGTAGCTATGAAGGCCCCAACAGGCATTACTCCTCCACCTAAAGCTTTAGCAGTTGTCAATATATCTGGCACTATATTATAGTGCTCACAAGCAAACATCTTGCCAGTCCTGCCTATCCCTGTTTGAATCTCATCTAAGATAAGTAAAGCACCGTAGTTATCACAAAGCTCTCTAACTCCTGCTAAATAATTTTCTGAAGGTAGAATAATCCCACCTTCTCCTTGTATCGGCTCTAAAATTACTGCTGCTGTCTCATGATTGATGCTCTTAGCTAAATCTTCTAAATCACCAAAGATAACATGTTCTATCTCAGGTAATAAGGGTTTAAAGGGATTTCTAAAGATATCCCTTCCAGTTACACTTAAAGAACCCAACGACTTACCATGAAAGGAGTTGACTGCTGCTATGATTCTGTTCTTACCAGTAGCCATTCTAGCTAGCTTCAATGCCCCCTCCACTGCTTCAGTTCCACTATTGCAGACAAAGGAATACTGTAACCTTCCCGGTGTTATCTCTGCTAATTTTCTAGATAGTTGACCTAGAGACTGATTGAATAAGACCTTTGAAGATAGGGGCATCAAATCCAACTGCTCCTTTACCGCCTCTATTACCTCTGCTGGTCTGTGACCTAGAGCAAAGGTTCCATACCCCCCTAAACAATCAATATATTTATTACCCTCTATATCTTCGATCATCGTTCCTGATGCCTTCCACTCCAAAGTATCTAGCCCCATAATTTTAAATAATCTTGCCATCCCTAAATTGACATGATTCTCATAATCAACAATAGTTTCAGTAACAATTTCATTCATAGAGATTCCTCCTTTTCCATTCTTATCTATTATGGGATTAAATTTTAAATTTTATACATTTAGAGAATTAAATTTCATTTATAATCTACTTTTTTAATCATCCAAGTATTATTCTCACTTAATAGAGTTACTACATAATTAAACTCTTTGTTATATTTTTCTCCAGCCCACTCTGATGCTGGATAATATCTAGTAGCCGTTATCATAACCTCTACTTCATCACTATTGTTCTCCTTTACTTCTATATTTTTAACTACTTCATGAGTAGGAAAGCTAACCTCACCCTCTCCCCCTTTGTTAATATCTTTTAACTTCTGTAGTTCTTTCTCTATTTGACTTTCTACAACAAAGCTTGCAAGAGTTGCATGTAAAACAGAGCTTATCTGTTCTATATTATTATCATCCTCTACTATTCTACTTAAATTTAACCAACTCTGATATGCACTTTTAAACGATGAGCGCATCTGTAACTCTAATTGATAAGCTAATAGCCTAGAATCAGCTTCTTCTAGGCCTAAACCTACTTGATTTTGCTCAAAATCATCAGTAATCTCTTCTTTCCCATCACTTCCTTCTTTTAATCCTTGCCCACCTGTGCAGGCTACTAATGCTAATGTCATAAATAATATAACTGTTCCAAATAAGTACTTATTTATAATTTTCATAATCATCCTCCCATTAAAAGTTCTTAATATATTTAATATCTAGATAAATCAATTAAACAATCATAACTATATAGAACATGAAAAATAATTTAAATTAATTTAGCAACGCCCTGAGGTAATTTATCCGAAGAAGTACTCTTAGGGGGCGAATTAATGCGAATCACACGAATTAGGATATTAATAGATTAAATTAAAGATTTAAAAGCTCTTAATTTTAATTCGCGTCAATTCGTGAGATTCGTTGCAAAAAATTATTTGAGCTTGTTACTATTACTATAACTGTTAATATGAAATCTTTATCGGTTTCTATATACCATTTAAATTATCACAAATATTCTTTGCACTTTCTAACTTTATTATTAAAACTATTTATTCAAATTTATATCTATCATCTTCAGTAATAATTACAAAAGAAAGCAATATACCCAACCAGATAAAAAATCAGAGCATAAAGCCATTCTAAGCAAAATATTAAATTTGTTAAAGAAAATTTACATATGTTATAATTAAATTAGTAAAATCAAACTAAAGGGGTGGAATTTATGGAATATAGACAAGTTGCTAATTTAGATTGGAAGGCTTCAGCTTTAGGCTTTGGGGCAATGAGATTTCCAACTACTGCTGATGGTCAGATAGCTAAAGAAGAATCTATTGAAATGATTAGATATGCAGTAGATCATGGTGTAAATTATATCGATACAGCTTGGCCCTACCACAATGAAGAGAGTGAGCTATTAGTGGCTAAAGCATTAAAGGATGGTTATCGTAATCGAGTAAAACTGGCTACTAAACTACCTTCTTGGCTGATTGAAAAAGAGGAGGATATGGACTATTACCTAAATAAACAGTTAGAAAAGTTAGAGACTGAGTACATAGATTTCTATCTATTACATGCCCTTAACCAAGAACGTTGGACTAACTTTAAGAAGCTTGATGTCTTCTCTTGGATTGAAAAAATATTAGCAGAAGGAAAGATTAAACATATTGGTTTCTCCTTCCATGATGACTATAAAGTCTTTGAAGAGATTATAGATGATTATGATTGGGACTTCTGCCAGATACAATATAATTACTTAGATGTAGATTTTCAAGCTGGTCAAAAAGGCTTAAAATATGCCCACGATAAAGAAGTAGCCGTAATTGTTATGGAACCCTTGCGCGGTGGTAATCTAGCTGTAACCCCTCCCGAATCTATCAAATCGATCTTTGCTGAGTCTGATAATAATAGAACTTATGTAGATTGGGCTTTACAGTGGCTATGGAATCAAAAAGAGGTAGCCTTTATATTAAGTGGGATGAGCAATTTAAAGCAGGTTAAAGAGAATGTAGAAAGTGCTGCCAACTCTGGAATCAATTCTTTAAGTCAGAAAGAACTAGCAGTAATAAAAAAAGTACAGGATAAATACCAAGAGCTATCACCTGTTGGCTGTACTGGCTGTGAATACTGTATCCCTTGTCCTGTAGGAGTAAATATTCCTCGTAACTTCAAATTATATAATCGGGCTGGTCTTTATCAGCAATTTACAGAGAACAATCAAAAATATAATGAGATGGGAGATAAAGAGAAGGCCAGTGCCTGTATCAAGTGTGGTGCCTGTGAGAAGTTATGCCCACAGGATATTGAGATCATTGATTCATTGAAGGATGTAGCTAATTATTTTAATGGATAATCTAAACAAGTGGCTGCAGATTCTGCTTGAGACCTGTTCTCGTTACTGCTTACTCATAACTAGTTACTGCCTCTAAAGTCTCTTTTATCAAGATTTGACATAATTATCAATGGTTAAAGGATTGTTATTTGCAATATTTTTTAGTATGATATTTATAGGTAGGCAATATAATCATCCAATTTTAGAATCAAATTTGAATATAAGATTATATAGAGATAGTGTGACACTTTCGTGTCGAGTGTGAGCTATGAGTGTGAGTGTGTAAAACTTCTTTTTATTGGGGTTTACTCACACTCACACACCCACTCACGCTAATTTTAAAAGTATCGCAATCTCCCCATTAAGGTCCACTTTAAAGTTGGACATCTATATAATTTTATCAACTAATTATGAAAGGACGTGGTCTTATTAAAACAAAATTCCGTACATTATTACTTATGATAGTTATTATGTTAATCACCACTTCATGTGGAGCATCATATCAGAGTAAAGAGATGGCTGTAAATTCAGCAGTCCAACCAAGAAGCTCATCCTATGATCAAGGTAAAGTAATGAAAGAGTCTAAAATGGTTAAAAGTGATAATGTTGAAACTCCTACTGTAGAGCGAAAGATAATCAGAAATGCCAGTTTAAACTTAGAGCTAAAAGATTTATCAAATATCTCTGACAAGGTTAAAGATATTCTTAAAAAGCATCAAGGATTTATTGCTAACTCACGCAAATGGACTGGATATAACAATCGCAAATTCTATAACTTTACCTTAAGGGTTCCTGCAGAAGAGTTCGGAGTTACCCTTGCAGAGCTATCACAATTGGGTAAGGTATTAGAAGAAGAGCTCAGTGGTAGGGACATAACTAAAGAGTATATTGATATTCAAGCAAGATTGAATAACTTTAAAGCCCAAGAGAAACGCTATTTAGAACTATTAGATAAAGCAAAAGATGTTAAAGATATTTTAGAGGTAGAGAGAGAATTAAACCGTGTTAGAACTAATATAGAACAACTTGAAGGAACAATTAAATACTATGATAATCAAGTTAGCCTAGCTACTATTAGAGTTAATATCAGTGAGCCGGAAGCAATTATTAATAATAGCTCTAACTTAGGTTTTCTAAAGAGCTTTAGAGAAGCCTTAAGAAACTTTGTTAAAAGTATCAATCTGATTATTGTCTTAATTGGAGCATTGATTCCATGGTTGATTCTAGTTGCTATTTTGGGATATCTACTTTATAGAATTATTAAAAAGAAAAGAAACTAATAAAAAATGAGACTCAATATTGAGTCTCATTTTTTATTAATTATTTACTATTCACCGGTTACTAATCATTGTCATTATCACTTACCTAAGTCATTTATAGGCAAATCTAATAATAGACCACTTTCTCCGCCCATAATCTGTGGTAATTGACCATCCCAATTCTCTACAAAGATTTTCTGATTTTCAAGCTCTTGTAACTTGATTTGGAACTCTAAACTTTCAGACATTAGCTTAGCAGCTTTAGCCTTAGCTTCTGCAGCCTCAATCTCCTTTTGATTGATTATCTGTTGAGCTTTAAGTTCTGCCTTTGCCTTAGCTTCTGATTCTTCAATTAAACGTTGATTAGCAATTCTTTGAGCCTCTAAAGCCTTCTCTTCTTTAAACTTCTTATCGATAGCTTTTTGAATTTCAGAGTTTAGATATTCAATATCACCCTTTAATCCTAAGACAGTAATAGTAATTCCCCGCTCTTCAAAATATGGAATTACCTCTGCTCTAACCTTATTAATAATCTCTGCCTTCTTTTCAATGATTTCAGACATGGTCATCTTTCCAGAATTAGCCACAAAGGCACTCTCCACCATCGCTCTAATCTCTGTATCCATGATATAACTTAAATCCTTATTATTATAACGATATAAGAATTTAGCAGCATCCTGTTCATCTATTTGGGCTGAAGCATTTACCCCTACCATAAAGGAGATACTCTCCTTGCTCTCTGCTATAATTCCTTCATTCTTACTAGAAGTTCCTGTATTTGGACTTTGAGTCCATTCACGGGTAACTGGTGACCTATCGACTAAAATTAATCTAGCCGAATCTCTCCATTGACCTTGGTTATTAAAGCGCCCTGTCTGTAGCCACCTTTGAGGAATCTCTATCTCTTTAGTTGGGACTTTACGTTCCTCTAAATAACTTTCAGACATAAACTCTTGCTGATTAACTTTGTTATTGCCTACTAAAGGAATCAAAAAAGCTGTTTGATGGGGTTCAATAGTCTCAATATGAGGTGTCTTATAGGGACGAACACATCCTACTAATAATAACAATAATGACGATAATAAAAGCAGTTTAACTTTCTTTCTCATCTAATATCCTCCTATCTTCTTAAGTAATGACTTAATCTCTGGAAACATTAATAGTACAACCAAAATAAAAGGTATAATCATAAAATACCCATGTAAGTTATTATAAAGTTGATAAGCTACATAACCTGTATCAGTACTATTCATCTGGTACATTGCCATCCTATTACTAAGCAACAGGTTAATAATATTATCAAGTTCAAAATAAGTAGTCACTATAACTATACTTAAAGCTATTCTAAACAACCTCATCTTATCCCCCTTTTAGATTATTAATATAAGCCCTAACTTATATAATAGCAAGATAATTATATCAAATTATCTTCAGATATAAATTTTATAAGTGTAAGTTGGTGTGGGAGTGTGAGTGAAATTCAATAGAACGGCACTTCACACACACTCAAACTACTCACTCACACCGACACGAAAGTGTCGCATTATCTTTATATAACGTCATATTTAAATTCTATTTTAAAGTTGGATGACTATAACAATCTTATAAATATTAAATTAGAGCGAATAATCTCCGCCCTAATTCTAATAATCATTCTATAAAATCGTTCCCATACTCATCTGATTTACACAACGTTCTTTTTTATGAGACCTCTTTTCTTCATACATTCTATCATCAGCAATCTCTATCAACTCATTTAAAGATATGGAATCTGAACCATCATACTCTACAAAACCATGACTAGCTGAAATTGTATACTCTCTACTTTCAGTATTGTTGACTTGTTCGAATTTTTCCTGGATACGATTCCAAACTATATCCGCTCTTTGAATATCACATTCTAAAAAGACCAATAAAAACTCATCGCCACCCATTCTACAGATAATATCATTATCTCTAACAGCCTCTTTAAAGATATTAGTAACAGTATAAATCAGATTATCCCCTTCATTATGACCAAATTTATCATTTACAACCTTTAAACCATCTATATCTACAAAGCAGATAGTTAACTTACCTTCACGATTTTTAATTACATTTAATTTGCTTTCTAATAGACTTAGCCCTGTTCTTCGATTCAACACTCCAGTTAAAGAATCAAGACTTGCAAACCTTTGCAGTTCTTCTTGCTGTTGAGCATATTTTTTAGAAACAATAAAAGCTACTCCAGTAATAATCAAAATTGCTATCGCCCCAAGTACAAATACAACCAAACCAATCTTTCTAGCTCCAGCATAAATAATCCCTTGCTCTGCTTCTACAACAACAATTAAATTTGATGAAGCAATCTTACCATAGCTAAAGATATATTCCTTGCCATCTCTCTTATAATCTCCATAACCACTTGTAGATACTTTAGCTAAAATAGCATTTCCATTCTGTGAATTTTGCAAATTATTCTCTGCACTACTTTCAGCTTCTTTCTTATCATCTTCAGTATTATTAATATATATAGTCCTACTTCTTTTATCAGCCATAATATCTTTAAAATTATCACGCTTAGAATAATCTTTATCCTCTTGACTTGGATTGCTATGGAGTATAACCTGCCCCTTATCATCTAATAAATATATCTCCCCTCTAAAATTTAAGGGAGTTAAAACCTCCTTATCAGCACTACTAATTATCTTACGAAACTTATTTAAGTTATATAACAGCATACGATTATGGTCATAATCAGTATTCTTTCCAGTAGAGGATTCAAAGGTCTCTACCATTGAATCATAGATATTACTTGCAGTTTCACGGGCAATTATATGAAGCTGCCTTGTTGAAACATCTAATAGATTATCTTTGAAAACATGATATGAAGAAATACCAATTAATATGATAATGAAAGTAGTAGCTACTACCATTATCACTAGGAGGGTGTTAAATGCACTATCCACATTATAGTGATTACTTCTCAATCTTTCTAATAATTTATTTAAAATAGACATAATTACCTCCTTAAATATGTGGTAATAACCAAAAGTTAAAATGTATTTTTTATACATTACAATTAAATTTATACTACTATTATAATTCTAGATAATTGCTAATATCCCTTCTTAAATTTAATAAAACAATGTGCTTTTTAGTATCTAATTAGTCTATTTAACTAATTTTTGCTACTATCTTTCTAATTAAAATTGATCAATATAATTTTGAAATATCTAAATAAAGAAAGAGAGCCAGCTACATAAGCTGACTCTAAAGAATATAAATTTATAACTTATTCATAATCTCTGTTGCAACCTTCTTAGCAGTAAATCCAAACTGGTCAGCAACCTCTTCACCTGGACCACTAGCTCCAAAGGTGTCGATACTTACTAAATGGTCACTTTCTCTTAAAAATTGATACCAACCTTGACCTACACCAATCTCCATTGCCACTCTTAAAGAGTCTTTAGAACCTAAGACTTGATTAACATACTCTTGACCTTGCTCAGTAAATAATCTTCTTTCAGGTACAGAAACTATTCTAACACTCTTACCTTCTTCTTCTAACAATTGGGCTGTTTCTACTGCTAAAGAGACCTCACTACCACTAGCAATTAAGACTACATCAGCATCTTGAGAACCTTTAACTACATAACCACCTTTGTAGATATCAGTAGGATTATCCTTCTCAATATGAGGAAGATTTTGACGAGTTAAGATTAAAACTGTCGGTCCATCAGTTCGCTCCATAGCTTGAACCCAAGCAGCTTTAGTCTCTTCTTCATCAGCAGGTCTAAGTACCGTTAAATTAGGAATCAATCTCAATGACTCTGTATGTTCAATCGGTTGATGGGTAGGTCCATCTTCACCTACATAAATAGAGTCATGAGTCAAGACATAAACCACTGGTTGCTTCATCAATGCAGACATTCTAATAGCATTTCTCATATAATCAGAAAAGACTAAGAAGGTAGCTACATATGGTCTTAAACCACCATGTAAGACAATCCCATTAGCAATAGCTGCCATTGCATGCTCTCTGACACCAAAGCGGAAGTTACGACCAGCAAATTCACCTTTTTGAATCTCACCATATTTATCTTGATAAGTCTTGTTGGATGGAGCTAAGTCAGCAGAACCACCAACAAAATACTCTATTTCATCAACAATTTTACTTAAAGTTTTGCCAGAAGAAGCTCTACTTGCAACTGGAGCATCTATCTCTAAAGCTTCAATGGTCTCTCTAAAGTTGGCAGGAAGCCCTAAATTATGAGATTGGTCCCAAGATTTCTTCAATTCTGGATTTGCTTTAGCCCATTGATTGAACTTCTCTTCCCAAGCTTCTCTCTCTTTTTGAAGCTCTACTCTTTTTTGAGCAAAGAATTCTTTAACTTCATCAGATACATAAAACTTCTCATCAGTTGGCAAGCCAAGCTTCTCTTTCATCCCTCTAATCTCTTCGTCTCCTAAAGGAGATCCATGGGCAGCACTTAAACCTTCCATAGTTGGAGCACCATAACCGATAGCAGTCTTAGCAACAATTAAAGTGGGCTTATCAGTTACCTTCTTACCTTCTTCAATAGCAGCTTTAATAGAATCAAAATCATGTCCATCTACTCCGTCAACAACATGCCATCCTTGAGCTCTATAGCGAGCAGGCACATCCTCTGTAAAGGTAATATCAGTACTTCCTCCAATTGAGATATCATTATCATCATAAATAGCGATTAGTTTGCCCAATCCCAAATGCCCAGCTAAAGAGGCAGCTTCATAAACAATACCTTCCATCATACCTCCATCACCAGTTAATGTATATGTATAGTGATCAACAATTGTATTCTCTTGAGTATTATATCTTTCTGCCATCATTCTCTCAGCAATTGCCATTCCTACAGCATTGGCAAAGCCTTGTCCTAAAGGACCAGTAGTAGTCTCTACACCTGAGGTATGACCATATTCAGGGTGACCTGGGGTTTTAGAGTCTAATTGTCTAAAGTCTCTTAAATCATCTAAAGTCACATCATATCCTGATAGATGTAGTAAAGAATAAACTAACATAGAACCATGACCAGCTGATAAGACAAAGCGATCACGATCAGCCCACTTAGGAGCCTTAGGATCGTACTTCATCACCTCTCCATAAAGTACTGCACCAATATCAGCACATCCTAGTGGTAAACCTGGATGACCAGAATTAGCTGCTTGCACACCATCTGCTGATAAACCTCTAATTTTTAATTCGCGTCAATTCGTGAGATTCGTTGCAAAAAATCATTTGAGCTTGTTGTATTACTATAACTGTTAATATGAAATCTTTATCGGTTTCTATATAGCTTGTCCATCTTTTATATAAGTGAACAATAGCAAATAACAACTTGATAATAAGCTATTATAACTTACCTTTCATCATATAGTCTTACCAAATTAAAAGATTTAATAAAACTTTTTTATCTTTTTAAAAAGAATCTAATCACTTAACTTACTTAAACTTAATAGATCTATGTATATTTATTCAAATAAGAACTTCTATTTTTGCTACTCTTCTCAGGTATATATTGTATCAAAAGCCACTAACAAGTCAAGATAAATATTAACTATTGTGTAATAATTAGAAACAAAAACCATATCTCTTGTTATTTAAAGGATTATTATGTAATTAATTTAATAATTTATCCTTATCTGCTATTAGCCTTTCCTATGAAATTATTCTAGATTGATGCTTTAATCCCTCTTAAAAATAAATTTATCTAGATAAATATATAAAGGGCTTCTACAGAAGCCCTTTATATATCACCTCTCTATTATCTGTTCATTATTTTCTTCGCCATGCAACAATCCCCTTACTATCTCTTTGACCCAACTAGTTAGATCATCAAAGATGGTATAGATAGCTGGAATAATCAACAAGGTCAAGACTGTAGAGAATAACAATCCAGCAATAACGACTACTGCCATTGGTTGTTGAGACTCTGCACCTTCACCGATTCCTAAACCTAAAGGTAATAGTCCTAAGACAGTTGTCAAAGTAGTCATCATAATCGGTCTTAATCTGATCGGTCCTGCATTTAAAATAGCCGTCTCTCTATCTTCAAATTCACGACGAGTATTGATATAGTCAATCATCACAATCGCATTATTAACAACAATACCTGCTAGCATGATCATCCCAATAAATCCTGGTACACTTAAGGGTAGTCCAGTCAAGGCTAATCCTAGAATTGCCCCTACTAAGGCTAAGGGCATTGTAAACATAATAGTAAAGGGATGAATCAAAGATTCAAACTGTGCTGCCATGACCATATAGACTAAGATAACCGCTAGTACTAAGGCCAATCCTAAATCACCAAAGGTCTCTTGCATCTGTTCAGCCTCTCCAGTGTAATCGACTGTATAGCCAGCAGGGATATTAAGCTGAGCAACTCTAGCTTTAATATCATTTAGCACTTCACTTAAGCTTCTGCCATACAAATCTGTAGAGACTGTTACCTTTCTCTGTTGATTTTCACGTTCAATAGTATTTGGACCTTTAGCCATCTTTATCTCTGCAACTTGGGACAATGGCACTATAATCCCTTTCATAGAGGTTAATTTTAGATCCTTTAATCTATTGATAGAGTCAGTCTCACTATCATTTAATTTTAGAGTAATATCATACTCTTCTCCAGCCTCTTTATATTGACTGATCGTCTGCCCCTTGACTGCATTACTTACTGTAGAGGCAATTTGAGCTTCACTAAAGCCTAGCTCTTTAGCTATCTTTCTTTTGACAACAACCTGTACCTCTGGCTTACTCTCTTCAAGGCTAATATCGGCATTTCTGCTTCCTTCTACCTCTTGTACCTCTACTAAGATTTGATTAGCTATTTCCGATAGCTGATCTAAAGCTGAGCCTTGAATCACAATTTCTATGGCAGAAGATTGTCCGCCACCGCCTCCCATCATAGAGGTTTGGGGCATAACCCAGATATTTGCACCAGCAATATTCTTAACCTTCTCTCTTACCACTTCTACTACCTCATCGGTACTTCTATCTCTTTGCTTTAAATCTACTAATTCCACTGAGATACTACCAGTATTTGTGCTAGCACCTCCAAATCCTCCACTTCCTCCAACAGAAGTATAAACAACATCTATCTCTTGAATATCATAGAGTTTATTTTCTACTTGTTTCATTACTTTATTTGTCTCTGTTAAATTAGTACCTTCAGCAAGGTTAACACTTACTGTAAAAGCACCTTGGTCTGTAGCTGGCATAAACTCTGATCTTAATGGAATTATTTTAGTCTTAATTCCTAATCCAAATAAGATTAATCCAACTATCATTAAAGTAATCACTATATACTTATGATGGATACACCATCTTAAAATTCCTTGATACCATCTAGTGATTGCCCCAAATTGGAACTCTTGTTCTCTGCTTGTAAACTTGTCTTTATCCTTAACCTTAAGCAACTTAGAAGATAACATTGGAATCAAAGTCAAGGCTACCAATAATGAAGCAACCAATGAGAAGGTCACTGTTAAAGCCAAAGGACCAAATAATTCAGAAGCTAAACCTTGCACAAAAGCGATTGGCAAGAATACTGCAGCAGTAGTCAAAGTAGATGCCAAGATAGCAGAACCTACCTCTGCTGTTCCTTTTTTAGCTGCTTCAATTATCCCTTCACTCTCTTGACGATGGCGATAGATATTCTCTAATACTACAATTGCATTATCCACTAACATACCTACCCCTAAAGCTATTCCACCCAAGGTCATCATATTCAAACTCAAATCTGCAAAATACATCAGTACAAAGGCTGCAATAATAGAGATTGGAATAGCAGTACCGATAATGATTGTACTTCTAATATCCTTAAGAAAAATTAGTAAGATGATAACTGCCAATACAGCTCCAGCTATAGCATTTCTCTGTACATTGGCAATAGAATCTTCAATAAATTCAGCTTGATTCATTATAATCTCTGAATGGACACCAGCAGACTGCTCTGTCAATTTAGCAAGCTCTGCCTTAACAGCATTAGCAACCTTTACTGTATTTGTACCACTCTGCTTTTGTATAGATAAGCCAATACTCTTCTCTCCATTTAGATAAGTGTATGACTCTACATCTTTATAGGTATCCTCTATAGTAGCTATATCTGCTAAAGCTATCTTTTGACCCTGAGAGGTCATTATCTCTAAACTCTTAATTTCATCTACACTTTCAAACTCTCCTACAGTCTTTAGTATTAGCTCTTTATTTCCTTTATTAATTGTACCACCAGACATATCTAGATTCGATTGTCTAACACCAGAGGCAATACTATCTAAGGTTAAACCATAGGCTATTAATTTTTCTTGATTTACATTAATTTGAATCTCTCTTTCTAACCCGCCAGTTATATCAACTGAAGCAACTCCTGGAATCTTCTCTAAATTCGGTTTAAATAGATCCTCAGCTATACTTTTTAGATTGTCTAAATTATTATCACCTGATAATCCAATCTCCATTATAGGCATCTGATTAGGATTAAATTTTAAAACCATTGGCTTATCGGCAGTATCAGGGAGATAATCCTCAATTAAAGATAACTTCTCTCTTAAATCTAAAGTAACAAAATCTAAATCAGAACCCCAATCAAACTCTAAAATAACCATCGAACTACCAGAATTACTTATAGACATTACATTTTTAATACCATCAACAGTAGCTACAGCTTCCTCTACTGGTCTAGTGACACTCTTTTCTATCTCTTCTGGACCAGCACCACTATAACTAGTACTTACTACTGCATAAGGTAAGTCTAACTCAGGCATTAAATCAATTGGTAGCTTTGTCAAAGATACTGCACCAATTAACAGTATCAGCATCACTACCATAGTAATAGCAACTGGTCTATCAACTGAAATATCAGAAATCTTCATTATTTATCACCCCGATTAATTACCTCTACATTAGTACCTTCATTTACTTGGTCTTGACCACTAGTAATAATTTGATCTCCAACCTTTAGTCCACTTAAAATCACAGCTTCTTTACCATTTGTTAATCCTACTTTAATATTCCTTCTCACAACCTTAGCATCTTCTACTATATAAACATAATCTCCATTGTCATCATCTAGAATATCTCCCTCGGAGATTACAACCTCTTCTGCTGCACTATCAGTATCTAAGATGACTTCAGCATACATACCATCTTTTATAAGGTTATCTGAATTATCAATAATAATCTCGACAGGGAAGCTTTTTTTCTGCTTATCAGCTACTGGACTGATACTCTTGATTTGACCAATAAAGCTTCTATTGATAGCATCTAATTTAACTTGTACTTCTTGATCTTCTCTTAGCTTATTGACAATTGATTGGCTTACATAAGTCATCACTTTAATTCTATCAATGTTAGTAATTCCTACTACTGCTTGCATCCCTACAACTTCACCTTCACTAACATCTACTCTAGAAATTATTCCATCGATTGGGGCAAGCACTGTTGTCTTACTTAATACCAATTTAGCAGACTCTAATCCTGCTTTAGCTTGGGCAAGTTGAGCTTCTAAGGCATTAATCTCCTCTGCAGTAGCCCCTTCTTTAGCTAACTTTAGGGTTAATTGGGCAGATTTATAGCCACTTTCAGATGCAATATATTGACCTTCAGCCTGTTCTAAAGTCTGTTTAGAGATGATACTCTCTTCAAATAATTTCTGCTGTCTATCATAAGCATTTTTAGCCTGTTCATAAGTACTTTTAGCTTGCTTTAACTGTGCTTCTAAGCTGTCAATTTCTTCTTCTTTAGCACCCTTTAATAACTTTGTCAAATTGGCTTGAGCTGCTTTAACACCAGCTTCTGCTTGTTTTAGCTGAATCAAAGCAGTATCTTGGTCTAATTGTAGTAATTTAGCACCTTTTTTAACTCTATCTCCTACCTCTACATAGACAACCTCTACCTCTCCTTGAGCTTGTGGTGTTACTTGGGCAGTTTTAATCGCTGCTGTCTCACCAGTTACAGCTACATAGTTACTTACTTGACCTAACTTTGCTGACATAACTTCCACAGGAACTATCTTCTCTGGAATATTGCTTTCACCTGTAGAAGCTGCCTCCTCTTTGCTAGAACATCCCAATAACAAAATACTCAATATCCCCAATAATAAAATTACTTTAATTGAATTTCTATACTTAATCAGTCTATTTGTCATTATTATACCCCCTGTCTAGATACGTGGCTCTAGAATGTAATTTAGAGTGTGAGCTATGAGTGTGAGTGTGTGTAAAACTTCTTTTTATTAGGGTTTACTCACACTCACACACCCACTCACGCTAATTTTAAAAGTGTCGCAATCTCCCCATTAAATTTCACTTTAATCCTTTCACTCCTCACTCTTCACTAATTACTGCACTTTCCCCCATTACTCTCTCTAAATTGGCTACAGCTAGATTATAATTATAAACCGCCTTATAATATTCAGTCTGAGCCTGTTTAAAGGTGCTCTGTGCTTCTAAGACATAAAAACTACTTAGCAGTCCTTCTTGATACTGTATCTCATTCTGTCGTAGATTTTCTTTAGCTTGGGTCAAACTCAACTCTGCTAACTCAATATACTCTCTAGTTTCAGATACTTTTAGCAGGCTCTCTTGAATAGCCAATCCGATATTATTTACTGTCTGTTCTTCTGTAATATTAAACTTCTCTAGCTCCTTCTTAGCTTGCTCTACCTTTGAATCTTTGGCACCTCCATCAAAAATGTCATAACTTAACATCAAGCTGACCTTAAAGTTACCATCATCAAATTTTAAGCTATCACCCATAGTAGAGTAATTACTTGATAGATTAAGAGTAGGGTATCTAGTCCCTTTGGCTTTATCTATCTCTAACTCTAAGACATCTTCTCTTAAATCTAATATCTGTAAATCCAATCTATTTGCAAAAGCATACTCTCTTACCTCAGCTTCTGTTAGGTTAACCTCCTGCCAAGTTAACTCATCATCTAAGATTAACTTAATATCCTTTCTTATTCCCAAATCATTCTTTAAGCGTAATTTACTTAACTTAAGACTATTTTTAATCTGCAATAAGCTCTGTTTTCCTTTATTTAAGTCTATTTGAGCTCTTAATACATCGGTATTAGTCATGATACCGACTTCTTTTTTGATTTGAGCAATTTCAAGATATCGTTCTATTGTACTTATGTTCTGTTGGTTTACCTCAAGCATCTTCTTACTTTGCAAAATTTGATAATATTGATTAAGAACTTGATTTCTGATCTCTTGCTTCTTATCCTCTAACTGTAATTTATTCATTTCAAAATTCTTCTTTACTTGCTCATAACCAGCTATAATCTGTCCTCCCATAAATAGAGGTTGTTGTAAGCCTAAATCAAAAGTATAACTATCCTTAGACATTGTTGATAACTGTTGCTCTGAATTTATAGTATAGATAGTATTTAAACTGATTTTAGGATAAAAGTTTGCTTTTACCCCCTTTAAGCCCTCTTCAGCAATCTCCAAATCCTTTTCTAACTTAATTATGTCATGATTATTTTTAAAGGCTAATTCGATTACATCTTCCTTACTTAAGACCATCTTCTGATCAGACTCAGCAGCATACACAGTTACAGCACTAAGCAGTAGACAGATAATTGTAATAATATATATTTTACTCTTCATAAGACCCCTCCTATTAATTGACTGCTTAGTCAATTAACTATAAAAATTTTTATGACTATCTAGCTACCCCCTGTAGGAAGATGTCAATTATAATATCTCCTTTGGAAATAATATTAAAGTCATTATTGCCATGCAAATAATCATTAAAACTAGTAACCATTGATAATAATAAATAAGCCATATCCTTATTATCAACATCTAAGCGAACTTTATTTTCGTTCTTTCCTTGTTCAATGATAGCCGCAATAAATTCGGCTTGTTCACTTCTAAAAGCCATCATCCTATCTTTAAAATCATTATCTATTACAGCTATCATTCCTTCTTGAAACACCTTGAAGTGCTGCCTAGCTTTGTTAATAAATTCTAAGTATATCATCACTATTGATTTTAATTTGTCAATTACATCATCCTTTTCTTTAACTCTACTCTCAATTTGGCTTGTCAATCTTTCTACCCCTGTCAATATAATCGCCTGAAATAACTGCTTCTTACTATCGAAATACCAATAAACAGTTCCTTTAGCAACCTTAGCCTCTTTGGCTATCTGACTAACTGTTGTTTTATGATAACCATTATTAGAAAACAGCTTCAACGCAGCATTAATTATCCTATCTTTTTTCGATATATTAGCTATTTTCAACCCTCCTTTTCTTAACTGACCATCCAGTCAAACGGGTGTAATAAAAAATTGACCTTTCAGTCAATTTAATTATAACAGGGGTCAGATAAATTGTCAAAATAAAGTTTATGAAAATTGAGATATTTTTAAATTTCATGTTTTTGTTGAAAAATATTACAATTTAGTATATTATTTATATAAATTTATCATTAGAAGTAATCCCTGCAATAAAGCAAATATTTAATTAAAAAATAAAAACTGGAGGTAATCAGATGAAAATGACAGTCAATGAAATAAGATCAAGATTTGATAATGAAGTAGATAGATTTTCTAATCTAGAGACAGGACAAACCTCAACGGTAGATTCAACATTAGTCTTAGAGATGATTGCAAATACTATAGCTAAAACTAATCCTAAGGCCAACTATATCTGTGATATTGGTTGTGGAGGTGGTAACTTTACTCTTAAAGTTTTAGAAAATTTGTCCACTATCGAATCTACTATAATTGATTTGAGCATGAATATGCTCAACAGGGCTAAGAAAAGAATTGAAAGTAATGGCGGTACAGTTGAGCACCTACTTCAAGGTGATATTAGAGAACTAAAGCTATGTACGCAACATTATGATATCGTTATTGCCGCTGCAGTACTCCACCATTTACGAAATAGAACTGAATGGAATAAAGTCCTCAACAAAATATATGATTCCTTAGTTGAAGGTGGTACCTTCTGGTACTGGGATCTAATTAAACATGAAATTTTTGAAGTGGATGATATCCAGAATGACCGATATAAGGAATACTTAATTCAATTTAAGGGTGAAGAGTATCAGCAGCATGTTTTTGATTATATAGAAAAAGAAGATACCCCTGAGACAGTAACCTTTATTATCTCAGAGCTAGAGAAGGTAGGCTTTAAGAAGGTTGATATCTTACATAAAAATAGTAAGTTTGCAGCTATTGTAGCAGTTAAGTAACAGCAATCTTATTGTCAATAACCTAATATCTGATAATCTTGTTAGTGATAAATAAAAAATTATTTATCACATATTAAACTTCAAATCATGTGCGTTAACTTAGTCCATAATTTGTTAAAGTAAAATTTACATTTATAAAAATAGAAAAATGAGAGAACCTTTAGGTGACAACCCTAAAAGGAG
>NZ_JBSQYM010000156.1:0-6644 GCF_055140805.1 Orenia sp. | reverse complement strand
CGGTGTGAGTGAGTAGTTTGAGTGTGTGTGAAGTGCCTTTCTATTGAATTTCACTCACACTCCCACACCAACTTACACTTATAAAAAGTGTCGCAATATATCCATTAAGTTACACCTAAAATTAAATACTGATAAATAATAAAGCTGCTTCAAATTAATTTGAAGCAGCTTTATTATTTGCTTTCTTGATTATTTTCAAAAATATTCATTATACTGTTAGAAAAGGCATCGGCTTTTCTCTCAAAATCTAGGTGTTGCATATTAAGACCGATAAAATAAGGGTGTTTGGGTATATCATCGCGAATATGTTTGACCTCATGGATAAATATCTTCTGTTGTAATTCAAAGCTCAAATTTTTATTGATAATTATGTAATAATTACCATGGCTTGATTTATAGACAAAACCCCATAGTTGTGGAGTAAGGTTAGTTATTTTAGGGTAGATATCATAATTGCGAGCAAGTTCGTAAAATTGTTGCGAATTATTCTGTAGATTCTTGAGAAAGGAGTTAATATCCTTATGCCCCATATCTTATTCTCTCCTCATCTTCAATAGTTTTAATTATCTCTATTACTCTATAGATTGATTCTTTGTCTAAGTTTCTAGTCTGTTTAAATAATAGTTGTAAATCCTCTCTTCTGGAGATTTCTTCCCAAAATTCATGTAATACTGGATCCTTTGATAGAACCTCTTTGATATGAAGGTTTGGATCTTGGCGTTGATTACTTCTACATAACAGATAATCGATAGATACATTAAATAGATCAGCTAACTTATTTAAAATATCTATATCAGGTTTTTTATCACCTAGTTCATAAAATACTACTTCAGATACTGGGATCTTTAATTCTAGAGCTAGTCCTCTTTGAGTTAACCCTCTCTTCTTTCTCTCATCTTCAAGTCTTTGGCTGAAAGTTGCCATATTTATTCACCACCTCTACTTTATAGTAATATATAAGGGATTGTCAGTTATTTAATCTAATTAATTTATTCTTCTATAACCAGATAAAATCCTGCTAAAAATCTTATATTAATACATAATTAGATGAAAATAAGCAGTGTGATTCATAGTTAGTCCATGTTAGAGATAAAGAGCTTAGGAGAGTATTCCCTTAAGCTCTTTTAACAATTTAATACGGTGACTTTTCTACTTATAGCTAAATTTTAATTTTCTAACCTTTTATTTTTATGTTCTAGGAATAATTAAAATTCTACCTGGGAATATTACATCAGGATCGGCGATATTATTCAATTCAACCAATGTATCTATATCAGTATTATATCTTTGGGAGATTGTGTATAAGCTATCTCCAGGGCGCACATAATATTCGATATGTCTACGTGGTGGTTTTGGAATTTCAATTGGCAGCGTAATGACTTGACCTGCTTGAGGATTATCAGCTAATCCTGGATTGAGTGCTCTAATCTTAGATACACTGGTATCATATTTGATTGCCAAGGCTCTTAATGTCTCTCCAGGTTGTAGTATATGCTCTGCATAATAACGGTCCCTAGGTGGTGGTGGTGCCTCTTCTTCTAGTGCACTCTCTAATTTATCTAACATATTAATCTGTCTAGCTTGTAGTGTTTCTAAATTTTCTGCTACTCTAACATAACGAGGGTCATCTAAAGAGTTTGTTAATTGATTATATAAAGCACGATTAGCCTTTTCATTCTTTAACAGTTTTTCTACTAGTTCTAAGCTACTAGGCATAGTGGCCTCCTTTCTAGTTGATTACTTTATTACAATATATGTGATAATGAGAATATATGTTAATCTATTTTTTAGTTTTAATATAGATAAACAACTTTAGAATGAAATAATAGAAAGATAGTGCGACACTTTGTGTCGAGTGTGAGCTATGAGTGTGAGTGTGTAAAACTTCTTTTTATTAGAGTTTACTCACACTCACACACCCACTCACGCTAATTTTAAAAGTGTCGCAATATACCCATTAGTTTTCATTTTAAAATCTGATAGTCATGATAAAGTCAAATTAACCTATAATTGTGATTAGACTCAAACTAATGTATATATCTAATAGTAAATGAGCAATATATTCTAGATGTCATTGAAATATTAAACTCAAGAAATTTATTTAAAATTAATTATTAAATAAATATATGGTGAAAAAGAATTGTTAGCCACAGGTTTTAACCTGTGTGTCCTATAAAGCCTACGGGTTAAAACCCGTAGCTAATTAAAATGTTAACTCTTTAATGCCATATAAATAGATTATTGTTGAAGCTATTGTAAATAGAACTCTAATTAAACAAAAGAGTAAATTAAAAAATAAATGTATAGATATCCTATTTACAAGGAATAATGTTAATGGAAACTTCAACTTGGCAATAAGTGGAGGGGAGTAGATGGGAAAAAAAGTTGAGATTTGTGGAGTTAATACCTCGGAACTACCGGTTTTAACCAATAAAGAGATGAGAAAATTATTTAGAAAGATGCAAGATGGAGACAAGTTTGCTAGAAATACAATTGTTGGTGGTAACCTACGATTGGTCTTAAGTGTATTACAGAGATTTAATAATCGGGGAGAGCCAATTGATGATCTTTTTCAAGTTGGCTGTATTGGGTTGATGAAAGCAATTGATAACTTTGATTTAAGTAAGAATGTTAGATTCTCTACCTATGCAGTTCCAATGATTATAGGGGAGATCAAGCGGCATCTTCGTGATAACAATCCGATTCGAGTTAGTCGTTCCTTAAGGGATACTGCATACAAGGCCTTGCAAATGAAAGAGAGTATAGAGAATAAAAAATCTAAAGAGCCTAATTTAAGTGAAATAGCTGAAGAATTAGGTATTTCAAGAGAAGATATAGTGTATGCTTTAGATGCAATTCAAGATCCGATTTCACTTTTTGAACCGATCTATCATGATGGTGGAGATCCAATTTATGTAATGGATCAAATCAGTGACAGTAAGAAAGAAGATGATAATTGGTTAGAAGCTATTGCTGTCCGTGAAGCATTAAGAAAATTAGATAATAGAGAGAAGCTAATTTTAGTATTAAGGTTTTATGAAGGAAAGACTCAGATGGAGGTAGCTGGAAATATAGGAATCTCTCAAGCCCAAGTGTCGAGATTAGAGAAAGCAGCTTTAGATAATTTAAAGAAGTACGTTAAGGAAGATTGAGGAGGATTAGTATGAAACGGGTCAGATTTGTAATCTTAATAGTCATAGTAATAGTTTCATTATTTATTTTACAAAGCAAAAGTAGTATAGTATTGGAGGACAAAGATACCCTTACATATGGAACTGATGATTTATTAAGATTACATATAGTTGCTAATAGTAATACTCTAGAAGATCAGAGAATAAAAAGAGATATTAGAGATGAAATTATAAAAAAAACCTCTAAGCTTTTTGTTTCTTTAAATAATCCTTTTCATGCTAAGGCTGTTGTCAAAGAAAATCTATCTTATATCAAAGGTATAGTTGAAGATAAATTAGCAGAATATAATAAAGATTATAAAGTGAGCTTAAAATTAGGTAAATTTCAATTTCCAACTAGAAGTTATGGAGATACAACTTTAGAAGCTGGTGAATATGAAGCTTTAAAGATACTTCTAGGAAAAGGTCGCGGTGAAAATTGGTGGTGTGTATTATTTCCACCTTTATGTTTTGTAGATTCTATGGATAAATTATCTGAGAGCGATCTAAAAAAATTAGCTACTAACAATGATTACCTAGCTAGTGAAGATATGGATGTAGAATTTAAGTTTAAATTTATAGAATTCTTAAAAAACAATCCTACATTTGTAAAATCTAAAGTAAAGTTATTTCATATTTTAGAGACTCCCTTTCCAGGTTTGAATAAGATATTCTTTTCTACTGAAAAGGGTAAAGAATAATTATTAAGAACCACAATAAAGCAGGTAGCGATGATATCGCTACCTGCTTTATTGTGGTTCAATACTATTATTACATAATATTGAGTAACAAACTTATGTTTTATACATATAATATTTATAAAGGAAGTTTAATCTAATAGTTTCTAATGGTTACTTATTAATTTGAAGGGGGATGAGTAGAGTTAAAACTTCAGAGCTAAAAAATAAAGAGGTTATTGATGTTAATAATGGTAAGCGTCTTGGGATTATAGCAGATATAGATATAGATTTAGTTGAAGGCAGAATTAAAGGGATATCGGTACCAAAGGAAGAGAAAGGATTTAAAATTTTTGGAGCAAAGGAGGATATATACATAGCTTGGGATGAAATAAGTAGAATTGGGCATGATGTAATATTGGTTGATGTGAGTAAGATAAATAATCATATGATTAATGAAGAATAATTAATCAGTAATAATGATTGATTAGTAATTATTCAAAACTAAGAATACTATCAATATACTTAAGCTGATAACCTTCAGAAATTTCTGAGGGTTTTTTATTATTTATAGATTTTAGAATATAAAAATCATAGTTTAGGAAAAATAATTATAAAATTAGTTATAATTTAAAACTTTAACAAAGGGGGCTATTAGTTATGTCTTTAAAGGATAAATTTGCTGATCAATTAGCAGAACTAAGTGGAGATGAGTTGGATAAATTAGAGAATATGGAGCTAGCAATTAATGAGGATAATCAGGGAAAAAGAATAAAATTAATGGTATTAAAGGATGAGAGATAATATTAATCCCCTTGATATATCAAGGGGATTAATATTTAGTTACTTTTATCTGATAGATGATATTTGTGATAAAAATATAATAAATTCAAAATTTATTATATAAAAATTGGACATCTCATATACAGTATGGTATTATTTGAATGTATACAAGATATTGTGTTTAAAAGTTATTAAGTTTAAGAAAGGAGAACGGCCATGCGATGTCCATACTGTACATATCTTGAAAGTAAAGTAGTAGATTCAAGAGCAACAGAAGAGAATACAACAATTAGACGAAGAAGAGAATGTTTAGAGTGTGGTAAGCGCTTTACAACTTATGAAAGAATAGATGAATTGCCAATTATGGTAGTTAAGCGTAATGGAGGTAGAGAGAGATTTGATCGTAATAAACTCTTAAATGGCTTATTGAAGTCTTGTGAAAAAAGACCTATCTCTAGAGACCAATTAGAAGGTGTAGTCAATTCTGTAGAGCAACAGATTAGAAATCAAATGGAAGATGAAATAGAGACTACTGTTATAGGGGAGTTAGTAATGAATTACTTAAGTAAATTAGATGAAGTGGCATACGTTCGCTTTGCTTCAGTATATAGACAATTTAAAGATATTGAGACCTTTAGAATGGAATTGGATAAATTATTAGGTGAATGATCTTCTAATGAACTATATATACTCTGCTATAAATTAACTATAAACGAGGTCTTATCCTCGTTTTTCTCTTATCTAAATTAAAATTAATAGGATAAAAACTATAATTATAGACAAGTATATAATTATAGTACATTGTGTTAGTTGAATCTTAATATAGATAATAGCGGTTAATAGATATATTGGAACAGTTTCGTGCTAAGAATCAGGAGTCTGGAATCTGTTAAATACACGATTTCCTATTTCCCGATTTATGAAAACTAAGTTGTTACCTTATCATTTTTTTACTAACACTATAGATCACACTATTTTGTGAATGCAGATGTAGAAGACTATCAAAATATTTGAAATTATAATTATATTATTTAAGTTGTATAAATATTGACTGGAGGATATAAATGGATAATTTATCTGAGGTAACTGAGAATTATTTAAAGAAATATAAGGTTGAGGATATAATAAATCAAAATTCTAAAATTTTATTTATTTTAGAATCCCCTCATACTCAAGAGATAAAGCAGGGGTATCCTGTAGCTGGAAGTTCAGGAGTAGATATGACCAAATTCATTTATGGTCAAGATTATAAGGATGCTTTCGGTAAGATAGTGAGTCAAATAGATAAGTATAGTGATAAATATTCCAACTTATCTGATTTTAGTATATTAAATGTAAGCTCTGCACCTATGCAAAAGGAAGGATTAAAAACTCATAAATTAAGTAGTAATGATGAACTGGTAATTGATATTTTAGAGAAGCTTCGAGTAAATTATAAATCTAAAAGACATAAGAATAAGGATTGGAATAGGGTTAAAAGTATCTTACTAGAAGATTTTAAGCGTCGTCTACTTTTAGCCTTAGAACAAAATAGTAGCATAGATTATTTGATCCCATGTGGTCGTTTTGCAGAGACTTACTTAAATTTAATTAAAGAGTTAGAAATGAGTATAGAGGAGAGGAGAATTATCAGTGAAATTCCCCATCCATCCTTTAACCAATGGTTCCATTATGACTCTATGGAGAAATTGAGAAAAATTTTAGATGAAATAGGAATAAGTTAGTGTTTTAATAGAGTACTTTCCTTATTATGATACTAGTTTAAATGAGTGTGGGTAAAGTTCAATTTTAAAGTATTACTAAAAGTAGATAGACTCACACTCATTAATCCAGTTAATCTTTGACTATAGTTGACTTTAGACTTGCTAAATAGTATATAGGCATCCAACTTTAGAATGAAACAATATAGTGATAATGCGACACTTTGTGTCGAGTGTGAGCTATGAGTGTGAGTGTGTGTAAAACTTCTTTTTATTAGGGTTTACTCACACTCACACACCCACTCACGCTAATT
>NZ_JBSQYM010000155.1:0-6916 GCF_055140805.1 Orenia sp. | reverse complement strand
ACTTTTTATAATGATAAATTTACTAGCCACAGGTTTCAACCTGTGGTGATGATGACATGTTACACTACGGGTTAAAACCCGTAGCTAAAACTTAAAGTGCCACAATCTACCTATTTAGTTTAATTTCAAATATACATATAGTAGCAAAATATATTAAACCTATCTAATCATATTTTTAAACCATAGATTTTTCCAAATCCTCTCTTAGCTTTAACAAAGCTTTATCTTTATTCTTACATTCTAGCATCACATCAAAATCTATATCACTTGTATCTTTTAGCAAATCTACAAACTCCTTAAAATCCTTAGGGTCGATATTGTCAGCATGACTGGCATAATCATCCTCACTTCTTGGGGTAGAGAAATGAAATTTTGGTTTGCCATGACCCTTCCAAGTAGCAAACACCCTTGGTAATAACTCTTCTAAGTTCTCATCCTCGCTATGATTACAATTAAAGTGGTGAATATCAAAAACAATAGGTATCCCCAACTCTTCTGCTATCTCTAAAACTTCAGTAGCAGTATAAGATTTATCATCATTCTCTATAATTAGCCTATCCTTTATATCTTCAGATAGAGTTTCAAAGTTTTTCTTAAAGCGACTTATCGCCTTATCTTTATTACCATAAACACCACCAATGTGTAAAACTACTTTAGTTGTTGTATCCAGCTCCATTGCTAATAAGAACCTAGAATGATATTCTAACTCTTCAATAGACCTCTTAACAACATCCTTGCGATTACTATTTAAAATAGTATATTGGCTAGCATGCATACTAACTCTAATCTCATTCTCTTTAGCATAATTGCCCACCTTTAAAAATTCTTCTTTAAATTTATCAAGATAACTCCATCCATCACTAACTTCATGGGTAGCTAAAGGAACAATATTGGAAGAGAAACGATAAAATTTGATATCATGAGCTTTATTAAACTTTAATATCCGTAGAGTATTCTCTAAATTTTCTTTCAATAATGTATTGAGTTTAATTTTTTGACCTTCAAGAGACAGCTTCTTTAAGTATCCCACAGTTGTTCTACGATTAGGTGTACAGTCTTTTAAATTAAGATTAATACAGGCATAACCCAATTCCATCTTAATCAATCCCCTCTTTAAATAATAAAAGCCTCCTATCTTAATAGGAGGCTTATCCTTTATAATTATTATTTACTACATTCTGCACAATAACCAAAAAACTCTGTCCGACGATAAGAAACTTCCCCACCAATACAATCAGCCACTTCTCCATCCAATTCTCTGTCCATATCTAAATCAACATCCATCACCTGACCACACTCTAAGCAAGTAAAGTGATAATGATCATCTGAATTGGCATCATAACGACTATAACTACTACCATAATTTAATTCAATAATCTCGCCCATCTCTCTTAAAACATTTAAATTACGATAGATAGTCCCTAAACTAATATTAGGAATCTCCTTCTTTACTTCATCATAAACCCAATCAGCTGTTGGATGAGATCTAGTAGATTTTAAGACCTCTAATATCTTCTTCCTCTGCTTAGTCATACGCCTTTGGGGACTTTTCATAACTGCTCACCCTTCTATTAAGTATTATTAATTAAATTATAGCAATTCTAAAATAAAGTGTCAATGCTAATTAGTAATAATAACTACTTTTATTTTTATTCAAAAAAATTACAATAAAAAGAGGAATAATAATTATTATCAATAATTATATATTATAAGATAATTATCTTGTACATAATATTCTTATAGTATAAAGGAGAGGATAAAATGAGTATCAAATGTCATTCCAAAAACGACCCTAACAAAATTGCTATTGTCGGTGCAGGTGGTGTTGGAGCTACAACAGCCTATGCACTAATGATTGAAGGTATTGCTTCTGAAATTACTTTAATTGATATTAATCAAGAAAAAGCTGAAGGAGAAGCAATGGACTTAAATCATGGTAGTTCCTTTGTTAAACCAGTTGAAGTCTATGCTGGTGATTACTCTGACTGTGCAGAAGCTAATATTATTATTATCACTGCTGGTGCCAATCAACAACCTGACGAAACACGTCTAGATTTGGTTAAGAAAAACACTGCAATCTTCAAGCAGATTATACCAGAAATCACTAAGTATAATCAAGATGCAATTTTATTAGTAGTCACTAATCCAGTAGATATCTTAACTTATGTAACACTTAAATTATCAGGTTTTCCTAAAGAGAGGGTTATTGGTTCTGGTACTGTGTTGGATAGTTCTCGTTTTAGATCACTAATTAGTAGAAATTGTGGTATTGCAGCCAGTAATGTTCATGGTTATATTATTGGAGAACATGGTGATAGCGAAGTTCCAGTATGGAGTCTGACCAATATTGCTGGAACCAAGATAGATGACTATTGTCCAATCTGTGATGGTGACTGTTCTAGTAATAATCGTGATGAAATTGCTCATAAAGTCAAAGATGCAGCTTATGAAATAATCGAAAAGAAGGGTTCTACCTTCTATGCAGTTGCTTTGGCAGTAGCTAGAATTGTCAGAGCAATAATTAGAGATGAAAATGCTATTTTGACAGTCTCTAGTTTAATGGAAGGAAAATATGGTATAGATGATATCTCCCTAAGCCTTCCTACTATAGTTAATAGCTCAGGAATTAGCAAAGTATTAGACTTACCTTTAAATGACCAAGAGAAAGAGAAATTTGTAAATTCAGCAATTACTTTAAAAGAAACTGCTAAAAATTTGGATTTGTAAAAGGAATTTTAATATTCAATCTAGAATTAAAACTAGATAAGTTTTGGAAAAATAGTCCGATCTATAAAGTGAGTTCTTAATTTCAAAGGGAGTTTTTTATCTCCCTCTGAGACTTATGTCTACAGGATGACCTAAGGCCCTAGAACGAATCCAGAACCTAATTATCGGATAAATTAAACTTATTTAAGGAGGTGAAAAGTTGTGAAAGAGAAAGTAAAAGAGGTTTTAGATCAAATTAGACCATCTCTACAAGCAGATGGTGGTGATGTTAAATTAGTAGAAGTTACAGATGACGGAATTGTAAAACTTGAACTTCAAGGTGCTTGTGCTGGATGCCCAATGTCTCAAATGACTTTAAAAATGGGAATTGAAAAGAACCTTAAGAAATTTATCCCTGAAGTAAAAGAAGTACAATCAGTATAATTAAATAAGTTAAAAACCTCGGTTTGCCAAACCGAGGTTTTATCTTTTACTAATACTAAAATATTTAATGCTTTTTAATTTTACTGCTTACTGACCACTTGCTAATTATTATTGTCAACTAACTCTACTAATAATATATATCTGCAAATTCGACCTTCAGTTTCTCTACCATTCCTATATTATCATAATTAGCATAAAAATTATTCTCTTGCTCAACCCTTCTATCTGGAATATATATAATAAACTCGCTACCTGTCCCATATTCACTTTTTACCTCAATCCTTCCTTGATGTAAATCGACTAAGGATTTTATCAAAGATAATCCAACTCCACTACCTAGAGTATTCCTGCCAGATAGAACACCTTGCTCTACCTGTTCAAAACGATTAAATATCCTCCTTTGCTCAGCCTCACTCATACCAATACCAGTATCTTTGACCGAGATGATAACCTCATTCTCATCAGAATCTATATTAATAGATATCTCATCACCCTTATCAGTAAATTTAATGGCATTAGATAGTAAGTTCAAAATGATCCTCTCGACACTAAAGGGGTCACAAGCAATGAATTTATAATCTATTCTCATATTAAAATTAAATAACCTTCCTTGATCTTCTATATACTCTTTAGTTGATTGAGCTATTAAAGTAATTACTTCAACTATATTATGATTCTCTAATTTAATTTTATATGAATTTGAATCAATTTTAGTTAAATCAACTAAATCATTGACCAATTTTAACATTCTATAACTATTCTGCTTAATCATATGTGTATAGGAATCAATCTTTTTAACATTATGCTCTTTTAAATTATTCTTACAGTACATATTTAAAACCTGAACTGAAGATAATATTAAATTCAGTGGAGACTTTAAATCATGGGAGATATTAGAAAAAAATTCTTCCTTTAACTCATTAAACTCAATCTGTTTCTTTAAAGACTTCTCCTCTGTTATATCTGCCAATGAAACAATGTTCTGTTTAGTACTTGAAATTATTTCTGCTTGGCATAATATATTTTTAATATTACTCTGCTTGTCCATTAGTTGGAATTCATATTTGTTAGGTATATCTTCTTTCTCTAATTTTCTCTGATAATGATAAGTTAACATCTCCTCTAACTCTTCCTTATAGGCAATTAACTCAGTAAATTTCATCTTCCCCTCAAGCTCTGCTTTAGAGTAACCAGTTAATCTCTCCGCTTCTCTATTAGCCATAGAGATAGTAGTATCAGCCTCAACAACAAAAGTAGCTGTTCCAGTATTTTCAAAGAGAGTCCTGTATTTTTTCTCCTGATCTTTAATTAGATTTTTTTCTGTAACATCAAAAATAACGGAATATAATAAATTTTGCCCCTTTACATTTACAGGACGACTATATACTTGAACATCGCAAAAAGTTCCATCTGCCAATCTATGTACAAAATTAAAGTAATTACGATTTTGTAACTCTGCTTTATTCATCTCCTTAAATATATTCTCAATAGATAGAACGTTGATATCACTGATTTTTTTATCTATAATCTCTTTTCTTTTATATTTGTAGAAAGAACAAGCTGATTGATTAGCATCCATAATTTTACCACTTTGGGGATCAATCAATAGTATAATTGTAGGATTATTCTCAAAAAACATCTGATAGAAATTTTCTAAATTATTGAAATTTTTATATATAGGTCTCTTCATTTAACTATAGCCTCCCGATAAAATTTTATAGAATATTTTAGCATCTTATGGTATCTTTTAAACATTTTATCTATATTTCCCTTTATCGCTATAGCGATATTGATAATTGCTTACTCCCAAAATGCTTATTATAATTAAAAGATAGCAGAAGATTAATCTTCTGCTATCTTATCTATCTACTAATAATCTATTAAATTTCTAATTGATAGATCAAAGGCCTTAGCTATTAATCTTATAGTCCGCAATGTAGGACTCTTTCTTCCATTTTCAATATCACTTAAAAAAGATTGAGAGATATCTGCTTTGCTAGCTAATTTGCTTTGAGTTAGAGACCTTTGCTCTCTTATCTTCTTAATTCTCTCTCCTATAGTTTTATCATCTATCAATTGATTTTTATTTTCTACATTTTTCAATTTATCTTCAAGACCTTTAACAGCTGTTAAGACTATAATTAAGTTTTGAGGAGCAGCATGCTCTATAGGAACTGAGACATTCAAAGATGCAATTATCTCATCTTCTTTATCTCTTATAGGTAGACCAAAACAGCATAAATATCGATAACTTTCTATATAATGCTCTGTACCAAATATTAATGATGGTTTCCCTTCTTTTAAGGCAGTTTCAATAGTACTATTTCCTACATACTTCTCTAAGTAATTTATACCTACACCTATACCTTCTCCATTAAAAGTTCCTTCAAATTCAATAGCCCATCCCTCCTTATCAGTTAAAATTATAATATGGGGAATTTTGGGCAAACTTAATGATATATCTTCTATGAATGGTCTAGCTAACCCTATTAATTCTCTATTTCTACTAAGTCTAATCTCTAGCTCTTTTTCTGATAAGTAGTTATGTTTAGGCAACTTAGGGTCGACATTCTTATCCTTGCACCTTTGCCAAGCCTTTAATATAATCTTTCTATATGTAGGATTATACTTAACGTTGTTAATTATATTATTCCATTGCTTAATCAACTTATGTGTTTTTATACTATTGGAATCCACTATCTGCACTTGTATCTCCTTTTATTATATTTAACTTGAATAATAGCTCTTCCACGACTTTTGTGAAAAATTAAATTGATAACTAATAATCAAATATAAGAAATTGGTTATCAGGAATCTGGAATCAGCATAATTCACAGCTTTCTGACTTTTGATTTCAGATTCTTAAAATTATATATGTAACTATAATTAGTGTTAATCACAAAGTTCGTTTTGAACCTGAATAATCTATATTTTAATATTTATTCACACCAATAACGTCCTATATTATTCTTATTTTATATTATACTAGAAACAAAAACCTTTTTCATTCTTTATATCACTAAATAATCTCCTACTAACATATATACTAAACACCTCAACCTTTCTGTCTACTTGGCTTATGTCACAAGATAAACTTTCCATTTAATAATTAATTGACAAAATAAAAAGAAAATGATATATTATTAAACGTTGTTACAGAAAATATCCCAAAGATAATTTTGAATTTTTTCTTGACACAATTAAGATAATTTATTATAATAGAATTTGTCGAATTGATAATTACTTCTATTTGATACACCGGAGCATGGCGCAGTTTGGTAGCGCACCTGGTTTGGGACCAGGGGGTCGCAGGTTCAAATCCTGCTGCTCCGACCAAAAATTCAGTTAACGGTTAGCAATTGACTGTCAACTAAAATAACATGCGCCTGTAGCTCAATCGGATAGAGTAGCAGACTTCGAATCTGAAGGTTGGGGGTTCGATTCCTCCCGGGCGCGCCATTTTAGATTATAAATCTTAATTAAAGTGGATCATTAGCTCAGTTGGTAGAGCACCTGACTCTTAATCAGGGTGTCGCAGGTTCGAGACCTGCATGATCCACCATCTAAAAAAGTAACTAGTAAACAGTGATGGATAAATAATAAAGTTCAAGAACTTTAAACTCTTTAAAATTTTATATAATCACTTCTCACTAATTACTGAATTCATGGGCCATTAGCTCAGTCGGTAGAGCACCTGACTTTTAATCAGGGTGTCGGAGGTTCAAATCCTCCATGGCTCACCATTAACAGCAGTTAACAGTTGAAA
>NZ_JBSQYM010000154.1:0-7054 GCF_055140805.1 Orenia sp. | reverse complement strand
AGCATATTTTAAAATCTAATAAACCAAGAGTATGTTATTGTAATTTCATGGAACGAAATGGTTGTAAAATATTGGTTTCTGCAGTTTAATCATATATAAGATAGTGTGAGTTTTGGGTGTGAGTATGAGATATTTTATAATAAATAATTCATACTCACCCTAATTAATTTGACTGCTTCTAATACTAACTACTTGGGAGGAGCGCTAATATGAAAAAGATGCTTTATTTAATCATTCCTATAATAGTTGTAATTACCTTAGTTACTGATATTGCTGGGGCTGTAGAGGAGAAGGATATGGTATTGGTTAAAGCAGGTAGCAATGTAGTCAAAGTTAATTATGATTATTATATAGGTAAGTATGAAGTTACAAATAGAGAGTTTGTTGCTTTTCTTAATGGAGCAGGGGTATCAGCAGAAGGTTATTATCAAGGTAAGAAGATAATAGCTTTTAATGATTATCAAGCTATAGAGTATAGAGGGAATCGATTTTTTGTAAAAAAAGGGAAAGAAGATTATCCAGTAATCCTCGTCAGTTGGTATGGAGCTATATTTTATTGTAATTGGTTAAGCCAGCAAGAGGGTTTTGAGCAAGTATATGATAATGAAGGAGAATTATTAATTGAAGATATCTCTAAAGCCAAAGGGTATCGCTTAGCAACAGATAGTGAATGGGAGTATGCTGCCCGTGGTGGAAGAGATGGTAATGATACTATTTATGCAGGTGCTAAGAACTTAGATAAGGTAGCATGGTATTGGGAGAATAGTCAGAATCAAGATAATAATTTATTCTTAGGTAAAGGTGTTCACCCTGTAGGTAAGAAGTCAGCCAATGAATTAGGAATTTATGATATGAGTGGAAATGTAATGGAATGGATTTATGCTTGGGAGTCTACTTCTAAATTTGAGAGAAGAGTTTTAAGGGGGGGTTCTTGGTTTTATAATAAGTATGCTGCCCGTATCTTTTTTGATGATAGATTGAGTAACTTACCTGATAATATGAGTTTTGATAATGGTTTTAGGATAACATGTACTCTGCTTAGATGACTTTTAAGTTGTTTATAAAATATATCTTTTTGGATAAGTAAAAATTAATGGTTATATTTATATTTTCACCATGAATTTTGAAATTAGGTTTCGCCTAATGGCGACCTACCTTTTTTCTATAGATAAAAAAGTAGGCAAAAAATCATTACAATCAGGAAAAACACTAGTACTATTAATTAAATTTTTATGGTTACTGAAATTTTATTGATTATATTTAATTTTTTGTTTAATCACATATACCGCTTACTTTTCTAAAACCTAAAAGATAAAATAAAAAAACTCTAGTTAAGAGAAAAGATAATTGTTCAATAGTCTAAAATAAGGTGTAGAGTAGAATATTTGTTCTTAGTTTATTGTTTTTGCTATTATAGAATTTTATCATAAGTTTATAATTTAACTAAAAAGGTAGTAGTAAGTTTGGTGTATATTAAGAAATTATAAAAATTTATAGAAAGGGGATGATTATTTTGAAGAATTTAGACTTTATCAAAAACAAGTTCAATAATTTAAACATTGGTGCAAAGTATATAATAACTATAATACTTATCAGCTTACTTTTCATCCTCTCTACTACTATTGTTTATAATTTATTATTGTCTTTAGAATCTGATATTGTAGAACTTAATAATAAAAGTGACTTATCACTTATGGTCAAAAGGCTAGAAACTCTGTTCTCTAAGAAAAATACGATTACTGCCGATTATATTATATCTCAAGGGAAAAATATTGAATTGAAAAGGGAATTTAGAGAAGCAACTGAAGAGGTTAGCCAACTTTTAGAGAGATTAAGATTAGAGCTTCAAGGGGAGAAGATCGATCAATTTTTAGCAGCAATAATAGAGAAAGATAGAGTTAATAATCAAATATTTAATGAAGATATTATCTCTAAAGTAGAGAAGAGTAGAAGCAGTATCTCTCTATGGTTATTAAGGAATAAGATATCAGTTAATACTGATAATTTAGAGATTATATTAAAAGAATTTGATAAATTAATCAATCAAGAGAGAATAAAGGCTATGACAGCTGCTGACAGGAGTATTGATAATACTATTTTTATCCTAATTATTTCGGTATTAAGCTCGATTACTTTAGGAGCAGTGTTGATAACTATAATTAGTAGAGTAATTAAGAAGAATTTAAATAAGATGATCACTATTAGTAATCAGGTTGCTTTAGGGAACCTAAGTGTTGAAAAGATTGATTATAGTAGTGAAGATGAGATAGGTAAGCTATCAAAATCTATTAATACAATGGTAGATAACTTAAGAAATATTATTAGCAAGATAACAACAGCTGCTGAAGACACCTCTACTACTAGCGAGGAACTACATGCCATCAGTGAAAATACTAGTACTGCTATTAATCAGATAGCAGCTTCATCTCAAGAGTTTTCCTTAGGTAATAAAGAACTTGTAGATTATTATAAAGGGGTAGTAAATGCAGCTAATGAGGTTAATGATCTATCCCAAAATGGATTGGTGGAGATGAAAAATACCCAGATAGAGATGAAGGATGTATTGGATTCATCCTATGAGTCTAGTCAATTAATTGCTAACCTCAGTCAAGCAACTGAGGAGATAGAGGATATAGTTGAGGTTATCTCTAATATCTCTGAGCAGACAAATCTATTAGCATTAAATGCAGCTATTGAGGCTGCTAGGGCAGGACAATATGGTAGGGGATTTGCAGTAGTAGCTGATGAGATTAGAGCTTTATCAACTCAAACTCGAAACTCTATAGATGATATCAGATCTATTACTGAGCGAGTTGTTATGGAAACTAAAAAGGTATTAGCTAGTATAGAAGCTAATAATTCTCAGATTGTTAAAGGCTCTAAAAGGTTAGATGAATCAGAAGATACTTTTAACACAATCGCCAAGAAGATAAATGGTGTTTTAGATGAGATGAAGAGAATAGCTCAATTCAGTAATGAGCTATCTATTGAGAGTAAGCAAATTTCAGATGTTACTAAAGAGCAATCGATAGCTATGGGTGAGATAACTGGATCTGCAGAAGAGCTATCTGCTTTATCACAGGAATTAGACCAGTTAATTAAAGAGTTTAAATTGTAGTTTTTAATTTCAATAAAGTTATTTCTAAGATAAAAGTTATTAAATAAAGGGGGAGTATCGATAAAGATTAAGATCAGTTTATACAAAGATATCCTTACTCTGAGAGCTAAATTATGTGCTTGTGATTTGAATCAAGCAGACAATCAAGAGTTATTAGAATTAAGTAAAGAATTAGATAAATTGATTCTGCTATATTTACAAGAACAATTAGATATAAACTCTATAAGTACTGAGGATTAGTTTGATCTGTCTGCAAATCAAACTAAGGTATTGGAGATTAAAAAAAGAAGATATTTATCAAGATCTTAGCTTAGAAGATTTAAAAGAACAGTTAAGGGTAAGGTCTTTGTGGGAGAGTTATAGATAGGGGATATGGGGACAGTTTCGGTATTAGGTTGGTAGTTGCTTGGATGGTTAGGTTTTTCCCAACTACCTGCCCCCCTAACTATCCAACCACCAAAGAACAAATTTTAAATCACTCTATTAAGGAGGTGATATCATATGTAACTAGTTTTTAGAAGCTAATATTGTCAAGGGCAGTTATGATGGTCAGCTCTATTTTTAGTTTGTTTGTAAAGAATCTCAGTATTGCTTACTTATAATTTAAATCTATATAGTGCCAAATCACATATTAATTATCGGTATCTATTTAATCAATTAATTTTATAATTATAACAAAGGTTATAATTGTTTATCAAAGCTATAAGAAATATATTAATCCTATAATATTATGTACTTATAGAATTAGTTATTTAAATAGGGGAGTTGGTTATAAGTTTATAATTATTTAAGTGAGTGTTTATTCCCGCCTACTAAGTCGAGATTGCAATCAGCATTTATACTGAGGACAATTATTAAAAACTTAGGAGGAATTTCAATGAAAAGAAGAATGTTGGTTTTAGTATTTTTGTTGGCGTTATCTTTGGTAGCTACTAATGTCTATGCAACAGATGGGTTTTATGTACAGAATGGAAAGTTATATGATGCTAATGGTAATGAATTTGTAATGAGAGGTATCAACCATGCTCATGCTTGGTGGAAGGGCAATGAAGATGTAGCAATTCCAGCGATTGCAGCTACAGGAGCAAATACAGTCAGAGTAGCCTTGGGAGATGGAGAGACATGGGGTTATGATGATATTAGTACAGTAAGCCATATTATCGACTTGTGTGAACAGAATAATTTAATAGCTGTTTTAGATGTTCATGATACTACTGGTCTAGATAGTCTGAGTAGTTTAACAAATGCTGTAGACTATTGGATTAGTATGAAGGATGCTTTGATTGGTAAAGAAGATACTGTGATTATCAATATTGCTAATGAATGGTATGGTACTTGGAATGGTTCATCCTGGGCAGCTGGGTATAAGCAAGAGATTCCTAGATTGAGAGCAGCAGGATTAAATCATACATTGATGGTAGATGCTGCAGGCTGGGGTCAATATCCACAGTCAATCCATGATTATGGAACAGAAGTCTTTAATGCTGATCCACAAAGAAATACAATGTTTTCAATCCATATGTATGAATATGCAGGGGGAACTGCACAGCAAGTCAAGAATAATATCGATGGTGTAATTAATCAAGGTTTAGCTCTTAGTATAGGAGAATTTGGGATTAAGCATACCGATGGAGATGTTGATGAAGCAACTATTATGAGCTATTCTGAGCAGAAGGATGTAGGCTATATCGGATGGTCATGGTATGGAAATGGTGATAATTGGATTTACCTTGATATAGCAACTGATTGGTCAGGGTCTAGCTATAGTGAGTGGGGAAATGTTTTAATTAATGGATCCAATGGAATTAGAGAGACTTCTGCCATTGCTTCAGTCTTTGATGCCTCTAATGGAGATAGTGGAGATGGTTCTGGTACATGGACTAATGTTGTCGCCCAAGCAGAAGATGGTTACCTTTCTGGTGTAGGTACTAGTACTAGTCGTTCAGGATATAATGGCTCTGGATATGTTACTGGGTTTGATAATACAAATGATTATGTACAAGTAACAATTAATGTAGAGTCAGCAGGCAACTATAACCTTAAAATTAGATATGCTTCCCCATATAGTGATAAATACAACTATGTGATTGTAAATGGACAGAACTTAGGTGAAAAATTATTTGCACAGAACTCAAACTTTGTTGATCTAGATCTAGGTAATATTTACTTAAATGCTGGTCAAAATACAATTAAAGTACAATCAAGTTGGGGCTGGATAGATATAGATCAATTTGTAATAAGTAATTAGATAGTTTAGTAAAAAGCTGCAGATTGATAGTAGGTTGAAGATGATAGTTTGAAAAACAATAGGAAGGACATTAATGTCCTTCCTTATCAAAATTGTATATTATTTTATGGATAAAATTGATCAAGTGTTGAATGTACAATGATTTAAACCAATAAAGGTATCATGATTGACAGCTTAGATATATTAATTAAATTTAAAAATTATAGTAGTTAGGTAGTGGTAAGATGTACTTTAAAATTTTTAATTTATTATTTTTTATAGCCATAGCAGGATTAAGTTATATTAATATTTATTTTAAATTTTTAGGCTTTACACCAAGCCAGATTGGTGTAATTAATGGGATTGCCAAAGGTGCTTTATTAGCTTGCCAGGCAAGATAAATTAAAATTATAGCTGAAAATTAGGTCTTTTATTTAAAATTACTTTTTATGGTGGTAGGAAATTTGATACAATAGAAAGGTATTAGTTAGTGATTACTAACTTGTTTTTTTAAATCCAAAGAATATAGGAGGTAACGATGATGACGATAATAGAGAATGAATTAATTAAGGTTAAGGTAGCTAGTCATGGAGCAGAGCTGACTAGCCTACAACTAAAAGAGGATAATCAAGAATATTTATGGCAGGCTGAACCAAAGTATTGGGGGCGCCATGCACCAGTATTATTTCCGATTGTAGGTAAGGTAAAGAATGATCAGTATAAAGTAGATGGTGAAGTTTTTAAGCTGACTCAACATGGATTTGCTAGAGACAATGAATTTGAATTAGTTGAGCAGGAGGAGCACAGGGTAGTATATAGGCTAACAAGTAGTGAAGAGTTGTTAAAGAAGTATCCTTATCAGTTTGAATTAGAGATTGAGTATAAAATAGTAGCTAATCGAGTTGAGATTACTTATAATGTGAAGAACAAAGATCAAAAAACTATCTACTTCTCTATAGGAGCTCATCCAGCCTTTAATTGGCCTTTAGAAGAAGGAGAGAATAAAGAGGACTATTATTTAGAGTTTGAAGAGAATGAAAAGCTAAGGGCTTCTTTATTAGATGAAGGATTATTGAGTGATACTACTGTAGAATTTTTAGCTAATAATAATAGCAAGCCTTTAGCTGAAGGGTTATTTCGAAATGATGCTTTGATTCTAAAAGGTTTAAAATCAAAATCAGTCGCATTAAAGAGTAAGAGCTCTAACAGAGAGGTTAAAGTAGAATTTGCTGGTTTTCCATATATGGGTATCTGGTCATCACCAGCTGGGGCACCTTTTATCTGTATTGAGCCTTGGTATGGGGTTGCTGATTTGAAAGATTCTGATGGTAATTTGAAGACTAAAGAAGGGATTGAAGTTCTACAGCCTGAGGCAGAATTCTCTTGTACGTATAGTATAAGTATTAAATAAATTAGATAATCAAATTTCAGCTTTATTTTACCTTGTTGAATAACTAAACTTTAACAATTATATTGTTTTTTAGTTGCAAACTTTTTAGTTTAGGTTTCGCCTAAAAGGCGACTTACTTTTTTCCTTAGCCAAAAAAGTAAGCAAACCTACGAGTTTTAAAGAAGAAAAACTCTCCGTGGCTCTCTAGGGAATATAATACGATTCCCTTTCGCACAAAACCAGTAAAATCAGCCCGGTCATTTTAGGAAAAACACTAGTACTATTTCTGTCTCTTATACACATCTGACGCTGCCGACGA
>NZ_JBSQYM010000153.1:0-7085 GCF_055140805.1 Orenia sp. | reverse complement strand
ATATCAGGAGAGGGGAATAAAAGATGCTTTAGTCCTCTCTCCTAAGGTAGGAGAGAGTTAGAGTGAGGTATGAAAGGTTTTGATTTATTTCATTTTAGATTTGGAGATCTATAATGAATAGAGTTTAAATATTAATTTTATCAATAATATTTAGCAGTAAATATAGTATATTATCAATATTTTTAAGAATCATAACTAATTTTAAATTGTATATTGCCAATTAAAATTGGAGTGTTAACTATGGAGTTAAATATTATACATGTCGATATGGATGCTTTTTATGCCTCTGTAGAGCAGAGGGACAATCCCAAGTTGAAAGGTAAGGCTGTTATTATAGGAGGTAAAAGCAAGCGAGGTGTTGTCAGTACAGCATCTTATGAAGCAAGAAAGTATGGGGTTCATTCGGCGATGCCTATTGTTAAGGCACGACAATTATGTCCCCATGGCATTTATTTGCAGGGTAACCACTTGAAATATAAAGAGGTTTCTAATCAAATTAGAGATATTTTTTATAGATATACAGATTTGGTAGAGCCTCTTGCTTTAGATGAGGCTTATCTTGATGTAGAGGGAAATAATAAAAATAGTATTAGAATTGCCAAAGAGATTAAAAGAGAGATAGAAAGAGAACTTAAATTAACTGCTTCAATTGGAGTTAGTTATAATAAATATTTGGCAAAGTTAGCTTCTGACTTTAATAAACCAAATGGCTTTAAAATAATCTCTCCTTTTGAGGCAAAAGAAATTATCTTTCCTTTGGATGTGAATAAGCTATGGGGAGTTGGTCCTAAGACTGAGCAGAGATTAAAGGAGCTTGGCTTTTATAAAATTTCTGATATAGCTCAAGAAGAGAGAAGTTTACTGATAAGAGAATTTGGTAAGAAAGGCTATCAATTGTATCAGCTAGCTTGTGGTGAGGATTATAGGAAGGTTTCCCCACCTGGTTTGCCAAAATCTTTAGGTAAAGAGACTACTTTTAGATATGATACCAAGGATAAAGTGTTACTAAGAGATTATCTGAAAAATTTGAGTGAAGAGGTAGCTATTAGAGCAAGCAATAAGAAGATTAAAGGAAAGACTATTACTTTGAAAATCAAATATGAAAATTTTGAAGAATTATCACGAAGTAGAACCCTTGAAAGATATATTTGGAGACAGAAAGAGATTTATCGATTGGCAGAAATATTGCTTGAAGAGGTTGACTTAAATAAGAAGATAAGGTTAATTGGTATAACTTTGTCGAATATACTAGAAGATAGAGTTGAACAATTAAAATTATTATAACTTTGTTTGCTTATTAGGATATTAATGATAAAAAGATTAGAGATTTGTCACTGTTTTTAGAACAGATTAATTTTTTATTTGACATTTTTCAAGATTATGATATAATAGAGATTGTTAAGAGGAACACCTGTTTTTCTTACATAACAAAATTAGAGATTATGAAGTCTTGTAAACTAAAAATTAATTGTGTCCATTACCATAGACTTATTAAAAATTTGAGGGCAAGGTTACATTTTGTGAGATCCCCGGTTAACATTTTATTATATGTTAATTGGGGGTCTTTTTGTATTATAGTAACTTCATAATCAGTTTATATTCTAATAGTGGCTAAAAGATTTGCAATAATTGATTTTTCAGAATAATTGGAATATTTGATAGTGTTTTTTGAAAAAGTATCTATCTAATTATAGTGAATTATTATTATAGTGTTTACAGAACTGTCTTTTTGGAAATAATGTAAACACCGCTTCTTTTAAGGAAGCATGTTATATATTAAAAAAGATAATTTTATATGAGGGGGAGAATTATGGCTAATCAAGAACCAAAGGTAGCATATTTTTGTATGGAGTATGGAATTAATAGTGACTTTAAAATTTACTCTGGGGGATTAGGGATCTTAGCAGGAGACCACATGAAAGCTGCTTATGATCAAAATCGTGACTTAATAGGAATTGGTATGTTGTGGAAGCAAGGTTATAATGAACAAATTATTAAAAATGGAAGACCTTACAAAGCTTATCCAGTTGAAACAGAAAAGTATGATTTCTTACAAGATACTGGTGTAAAAGTAAAGGTAGAAATTAGAGATAGAGATGTTTGGTGTAAAGTATGGAAAGTAGATTGCTTTAATAATGCTGATTTATATCTATTGGATACTGATTTACCAGAAAACTATGCTGGTGATGAGTGGATTACAGATAGACTTTATGGTGGATTTAATGAGCACAGAATTGCTCAAGAGATGGTATTAAGTATTGGTGGAGTAAGAGCTCTTAGAGCTTTAGGTATTGAGCCTGATGTTTACCACTTCAACGATAGTCATCCTGTATTTGCGGGAATTGAGTTATTAAGAGAGAAGATGGAAGAAGGTATGTGGTTTGATGATGCATTAAGAGAAGTTAGAAAGAATGTAGTATTTACTACACATACTCCAGTTGCTGCTGGAAACGAAGTACATCCACATAAATTATTAAAGTATATGGGTGCTTACTTACACTTAAATACAGAGCAAATGGTAGCTATTGGTGATGCTCCATTTAGTATGACTGCAGCAGGACTAAGATTATCTAGAAATGCTAACTCTGTTGCTAGCTTACATGAACAAACTGCTAATGAAATGTGGAGTCATGTAGATGGTGCTGCTCCAATCGTAGGTATTACTAATGGTGTTCATAGAGGTACATGGACAGATGAAAGAGTAGTTTCTGCATTTGAAGATGGAGATACTGATAAGATTTGGAATGCTCACCAAGCAGCTAAACAAGACTTATTAGAGTTAATTGAAGAAAGAAATGGAGTTAAGTTAGATGCAAATAAATTATTAATTGGATTTGCTCGTCGTGCTGCTCCTTATAAGAGAAGTGACTTTATCTTTAGTAAGCCAGAAGTTATTGAAGAGTACTTGAAATCTGGTGAAGTTCAAATTGTATATGCTGGTAAAGCACATCCATTAGATAATAAGGGTAGAGAAATTGTTGCCACACTTATTGAAATGGCAGAAAAGTACTCTAATAGTGTAGTATTCTTACAAGATTACGATATGACTATTGGTGCTGCATTGACTAGAGGTTGTGACATTTGGTTAAATAACCCACGTAGACCTAAAGAAGCAAGTGGTACTTCTGGTATGAAAGCTGCTATGAATGGAGTATTAAACTTAAGTATCCTTGATGGATGGTGGCCAGAAGCTTGTAATCACGGTGTAAATGGTTGGGCTATCTCTCCAGATGGTGTAGAAGCTAAGACTGCTGAAGACTTTGAAGGTTCTTATGATGAAAAGATTGCCCAATTAGATGAATATGATGTAAATAATCTTTATGATGTATTATTAAATCAAGTATTACCTACTTATGCTGACAAAGAAAAGTGGGTAGGAATGATGAAAGAAAGTCATAAAGATACTTATGTTAAATTCTCTGCTGATAGAATGTTAAATGATTACTATAGATTAGTTTATGCTCCAGAGAATAACTAATAGTATTAATATTACAATCTAATTTTATACTATAATAATAGAAGGATGCCTATTTTGAGTTAGCTCAGGATAGGTGTTTTTCTGGTAATCATATGGCAAAATATTGAAATTGTTATTCCCCAATATTATATAATTTTTCAGTATTAAGCACTTTGTGAAAACGTGACTATTATGTTATAATTAATATATAGAAGACATATAATATTATATGTGGTTTTCTACTATAAGACTATAAGACTATAAGGAGGTCGAAAATCATGAGAAGTAAAGTAAAGTGTCAAGATTGTGGTAGTGTGAATTATACTATTGTAGAACATTGTTCAAATTGTAGTGGAGATTTGAAAAGAAAAGGTGAATCAAACTCTAGGGGTTTGATAAATTCTATCTTTTTAGCTTTAAATCTTCCATTTGTAGTTTGAGTTTATTTTTATAATAAATAAGAGTCAGCTTGTATACAAGCTGACTCTTATTTATTATAATCTTATAAGATTATATCCTCTAGTAGTTAGTGTTTAATAGATTTTATAATTTTAATTTAAGAATATATATATAGATTATACATAAGAATATTGTTATAGCATCGATTAATTTTAATTAGTAAAAGATATAGTTTATTTAAGATTACTTTAAATTATAGATTCTAAAGTGAGATTAATAACATTTGATTATATAAAAAAACATTAATATATTGAATATTAATTAATGAATTTCAATATATTCTAAATATAACAGGATATCAGGGTAATACTAAGTTATGATATGGTAATTATTTACTTGTCAAGAGAACAATATTTTAATTTTGGTTCAATAACAAGTTTTGTGATTAATAATAGTTATAGCTCAAAATATAACCTTAGGAATCTGGAATCAGGAGTCAGAAAGCTGTGAATTATACTGATTCCAGATTCCTGATAACCGATTTCTTATATTTTATTATTAGTTATCAATCTGATTTTTCACAAAAGTCTTGGAAGAGCTAAATCTTATCATAATGTTAAAATTTAAGTTTTAAGTGAATTATAAAGGAGTTTTTTATAATGATGTCTAATTTTAAGTATAAGTTAATAGTCGCTTATTCTTAATAATTTATTAAATTTGTTAAATTAATATATATAATTATCTAAAATAGAGGTGGTAAAGTGAGTAACTACTTGGATAGATTTTCTCCTGCTGAAAGAGTGTATTTAGAATATAGCGATGAACAGTTAGGTGTTCAATATAGTTCTGAGCAAACAAGGTTTGCTGTCTGGTCACCTAATTCTGACAAAGTAAGTTTAGTACTGTATGGAGAAAGGTTTGATGAAAAAGAGATTGATAAAACATATCCAATGGAAAAAAGAGAGAATGGTGTCTGGATAGTAAATATTTCTGGCAATCATAAGAATAAATTTTATCGATATAAAGTTGAACGTGATGAGGAAATCAAGTATGCAGTTGACCCTTATGCTAGGGCAGTTTCCCAAAATGGAGTTAAAGGAGCAATAGTTGATTTAGAAGATACAAATCCAACTGGGTGGGGAGAAGATAAAAGACCGATTTTGGAAAATATTGAGGATGCAGTTCTTTATGAAATGCATGTAAGGGATTTTTCTATTTCTGAAAATTCTGGAATGAAATATAAAGGAAAGTATTTAGCATTTACTGAAGAGGGAAGCAGATTAGTAGGCACAGATATTAAGACTGGGATTGACCATCTAAAGGAGTTAGGGATTACTCATATTCACTTGTTACCTGTATTTGATTATGGAAGTGTAGATGAGAGTAAGGATGAAGAGTATAATTGGGGCTATGATCCAATGAACTATAATGTGCCAGAAGGTTCATATTCGACTGATTCTACAGACCCTTTAGCTAGAATCAAAGAATTTAAAGAGATGGTCCTGGCTTTACATAAAAATGGAATTAGGGTTGTGATGGATGTTGTTTATAATCATACATATACTACTCTTACTTCAAGCTTTGGAAAACTAGCTCCTGAGTACTATTATCGTTTTAAAGATAATGGAGAATTCTCAAATGGTTCAGGTTGTGGTAATGAAGTTGCCTCAGAGATCCCTATGGTACGTAAATTTATTGTAGAATCGGTTAAGTATTGGGCTGAAGAGTACCATATTGATGGATTTAGATTTGATTTGATGGCTTTACATGATAAAGATACGATGAAATTGCTAAAGAAGACTCTTAGAGAGATTGATTCTAATATTCTAATTTATGGAGAACCTTGGATGGCTGATTATTCTCCATTACCTGGCGAAGCTCAAATGCGTAAAGGAGAACAGAGAGGTTTAGGAATTGGAGTCTTCAATGATAATTTAAGAGATGCAGTTAAGGGAAGTACCAGAGGAGAGGATAGAGGATATGCAACTGGAAAGATTAGTAATATAAATCATGTTAAAGAGGGGATTATTGCTGCTATAAATTCTTTTGCCACTAACCCAAATGAAGTAGTCAACTATGTATCAGCACATGATGATTTGCCACTATGGGATAAAATTGAGAAGAGCAACCCTGTAGATAGTAGAGCAAATAAGGTTAGAATGAATAATCTATGTAATGCTATAGTATTAACTTCTCAAGGTATTCCCTTCTTACATGGTGGAGTTGAGCTTTTAAGGACAAAGTATGGAGTAGCTAATAGTTATAACGCTTCTGATGATATCAATCAGATTGAGTGGGAAAGGAAGGCTGAAAATTTTCAAGCCTTTGCTTACTATCAGGGCTTAATTGAATTGAGAAGAAGACATCCTGCTTTTAGAATGACAGATGCTGAAGAGATTAGAGAGAAATTGGAATTTTTAAAAGCTGATGATGGTATAATTATTTATCAGCTAAAAGACAATGCTAATGATGATAGTTGGAAGCAGATAGTGGTTATTTTTAATCCAAATCATGAAAGTAAAGAGGTACTACTGCCTGAAGGGGAGACATGGAATATAGTTGTTAAGGAAGATAAGGCTGGGGTTGAAGTATTAGAGGTTATTGATAATCAGAGAGTAATAGTACCTAAAATTAGTACCATGATATTGTATAAATAAGGTACAAGAGGGGGAGTTAAGTATGGGAACTATAAATCAATTTATTGTCTTTAAGTTAGCTTCTGAAGAGTTTGGAATAGAGATTACTAAGGTGCAAGAGATTCTTAAACCACAGCCAGTTACTAAATTACCTCAAGCAGCAGGTTTTATTGAAGGAATTACTAATCTTAGAGGTGATATTATAACTATTATTGACTTAAGAAAGAGATTGGACTTTCCCCTTTCTAATCAGGGTGAGGATAGGATTTTAGTTGTTAAAATTAATGATATAGATGTTGGATTTATAGTAGATGATGCTTCTGAGGTGATTAGAATTGAAGAAGAACAGATTGCTGCTCCTAAGCAAGGTATAGCAGGAATTAAGACTGAATACCTAGAAGGGATTGCTAAGCTAGAAGAACGTTTGATTATTCTATTAAATCTTGATAAATTATTGACCACTGAAGAGCAGGTTAAGATAGAGCAAATATCAGAAACACATCAATAATAAAAAGGGGCTGTCTCAGAATAGTTTTTAAAAACTATTCTGAGACAGCTAAAAAACCTCCATATGGACTGTCTCTTATACACAT
>NZ_JBSQYM010000152.1:0-11063 GCF_055140805.1 Orenia sp. | reverse complement strand
AGATGTGTATAAGAGACAGAATCACCTCATCATAGTTCAAAATAACTATTATTTCTTGAGGCAAATTAAGCCGACTTCCAGTTTCAGAATTTTTAATTAAATCTAAAACTAAATCAATATGATCATAATAAATATCCTGATAACTTCCTTTTAAAATTTTAATACCCTCTCTAATAATTCTTCTTTGTATTGCTAAATTTAATTCTAATAATTTTTCGGAATTTAAGATCAATTTTCCATTACTTTGATTTATAGTTAATTCAGTCAACTTACTCATTGTATAATTTTCTAAAAAAATTTCTTCTTCTCTTAGCAGGTTTGCCGTCTTATTTAATGTAGAGACTAGGTTATTATTATATTCCTCTATTAATAAAGGTATTAAATTTAATCTAAGTTTATTTCTAAGATATATAGTCTCTAGATTACTCTTATCAATTCTTGGATTCAAGTTATAATCTTCACAATAAACTTCTATCTCTTCTCTAGAGATTTCAATCAATGGTCTAATAATCTTTCCTTGTTTAGGATAGATCCCACTTAAACCCTTCAATCCCGCTCCACGTAAAAATTTCATTAATACAGTTTCAGCCTGGTCATTAGCATTATGCCCAACAGCAATCTTATTAACATTCAATTTTTCAATTAATCTAAAGAAAAATCTATATCTAATTTGACGGGCTGCATCTTCAAGGGATAAACCCTTTTCTTCTTGATAGGCTTTAACATCATAAGATTTGACAGTAATAGGAATATTCCATTCTCTAGCTACCTTCTCTATAAATCTGGCATCTGCTAGAGATTCTTCACCTCTAATCATATGATCTAAATGAGCAATATGTAAATATAATTCATATTCTTCCTTTAATCTTTTTAAGCTATGTAATAAAGCAAGGGAATCAGGACCCCCTGATACCCCTATTAAAATTCTATCCCCATTATTAATTAATTTATATTTCTCTATAGTAGATTCTACTTTAGTTAACAAAGACATTTATTCTATATCCCCTCTAAAAACCGATTTGAAATCAAGTTTATGTACAAAAGATAAATCCCAAAATAAAACTTCTATACGGTTTTAAATTCTACAAAAATCTATTTTTTCCTGCTTAATTTACTTATTTATTCTATCTTAACATTTATCAACCCTAATTACAAGTACAGTCATATCATCTTTTAGCTCATCATTCTCTGATTGAGCCTTATCAAGAATATATTGTGCTAAAGATTGAGGATCATTAATAAGGTTGTTCTTAAGGACCCTAAGAACCCACTCTTCTTTAATAGTTAAATGTTGGTTACTATCTAAGACACCATCAGTCATCATAATGATTAAATCCTTATCTTGTAACTGTAATGAATTAGGCTCTATATCAACTTTGTTTAAAATACCAATTGGCAAAGTGGTAGACTTAATCATACTAATATCAGAAGCTCTTTTTATAAAACTAGAAGCTGATCCCACCTTTACAAATTCAGCTTGCCCAGTTGTTTGATCTACATTAAATAAATCTACAGTTGCAAAGGAATCCTCACAAGACCTTAATCCTAAAGAAGAATTAACTATATGTAAGGCTGATTCATAATCGAGACCAGCTTGTAACATCTTCTGTAATAAATTTACAGCAGTTCTGCTCTCCTGAGAAGCCTTAGCACCTACACCCATTCCATCACTTAAAATAGAGATAAACTTGCCATCTCTTTGTTTGAAGAAGGTATAATTATCACCTGAAATATCTGGATTAGAGCTCAAACTAGCTACTCCATACTTAAACTGATAATTAGCTCCTGGAGCCAATTGGCAGATACAACTTCTTTTCCCCAATTCAGCACCACATTCATTCCAAATCATCTCTAAATTTAAATCTAATTTACTATTAAGCAAAGGAATCATCTTCTTAGCACAGGTACTATCTCCATTACAACTATTCTTTCTAATAGTAAACTCTAACTCTTCGTTATTATAATTTGTAGCTAGAACCTCTTTAACCATAAATCCATTATTCTCTAAAATAGAGTATATCTTATTCTCTATCTCATCTTCTGTTCTAATCTCTACTTTAAATTCTTTAGATAATTTATTTATTACTTGAGACATACCAGATAATTGATCTAATAAGATTCTCTCACTACTCTCTAGTCTAGCTCTCCAATAGTTATTAAGCTCATACATCTTCACAAACTCATTAATTGCTGTTGCTAATTTTATCTTTCTTGAACAACTGATGGTCATAATATTTGTCAAATCATCCACTGTTACTTTTCCCCTATTTTCAGCTATTAATAACAGATCAAATAAAGAATTATAAGTCTTATAAAAAGAGTTATTCCAACAAGAATTATACAAATCACATTTAGAACATACTTTATCGGTTAATAAATCTAAAAAAGAACCTATATTCTTTACTTCTTCTCGTTCAGTTACCCCTAACTCAACAAAAGAGCTAGATAACTCTGTGAATATATTTGAAAACTCTTCCATTCTGTGAGAAATAAAAGATTGCAATTTCCTATCCTCTAATCTCAAACCTCTATACTTATCATCAATCAAAAGATTTAACGCTGGTAATAAACTGTTGGGGGTTAATAGCAATAATAAAGCAGAAATTAACACCTCTTTTAACAAAACCATATCAGAAATGGCTTCATTCATAAAGATAAGATAGATAATATTACTTAAAACAAAACCAAGGATTACTCCTAACTTTTTCTGTTTTTTAAAACTACCTGCAATTAAAGCAGACAAAGCATAACTACCTATTAATGGAGTACTATCTAAATGAGAAATACTGTAAAAGAAACCCAATAATACCCCTACTATGGTAGCTAAACCTGTCCCACCAGTTAAAGCTATAATCATAATTAAATAACTACTAGCTACTCGTACCAAATTAATAGAAGCAATCTCTTCAACAGGTAGACCTCCAATAGATAAAGCAATTACTATAATAGTAAAGATCAAAATCATTATATTTTTTTGACTCTTATTCTCTAAATAAATTAAAAAATCTGGTAATATTCTCAGAGATAATAAGGTCATTAAAAATATAATTAGAACTTCAGAAATGACTAAAATTACATTTGAAGTAGACGAACTTAATATTAATTCAGGAATCTGACATAATAAAATACTCAATCCTGCTAATAACGAGTATTTTAACGGCTTACAATCATCTAGATAATTACTAGCTATTACCAATAAAACCATACTAATGATATACTTAATAGCTAAAAATTCTAACTGAAAAGCATATCCTATAGATACACCCACAAATATAAATAACAATCTTGATACTCCCGTTATCTGCTTTTTAACTTGGTATAAAAATAGAGCAAAATAGACAAATCCAAAAGGTGTCAACCCATCTAAAATAGTAGCTCGTCCAAATAAAAAAGCAATTAAAGACAAGGTCACATTCATATAAGGTATACTATTTAAGGTTACAAAAAAAGAACTTTTTTTAGATTCTTTATTTGTAAAATCACTCTTTCTCTGATAAATAGGTAATTCTAAACTTCCCAAAACGACCCCTCCTCTTTATTACATTAATTGTAAATTTTATCCTTATTATACATCTTCCAAAGATAAAATTTTGTCGATAAAGAGAGATAATCGTTCAAAAAATTAAGACAATAAAACTCATCTATTACCATAATTATCCCATAAATAAAGATTTAAATATATTCTTTTAGGTTAATTTGTTACATTATATATTTTGTATAGGTGAATATACTGAAAAAGACACCATCTAAAAGATAGTGTCTTTAATCTATATGTACGTTTATTAAATTCAAATTTGGTAGCGGCGGAGGGATTTGAACCCCCGACTCTACGGGTATGAACCGTATGCTCTAGCCAACTGAGCTACACCGCCATGTATATAGTTATTATAATAAACCTTCATTTTGGTTGCGGGGGCTGGATTCGAACCAACGACCTTCGGGTTATGAGCCCGACGAGCTACCAGCTGCTCCACCCCGCGACAATAAAGTTCAGTTAATAATTAAGAATGGAGAGTTAATAGTTATTAAACACTTTTAATTCTTAATTTTTAACTCTTAACTGTTTTAAAATGGTACCGAGGGTCGGACTCGAACCGACACGGGAGTTAAATCCCACCGGATTTTAAGTCCGGTGCGTCTGCCTATTCCGCCACCTCGGCAAATCACTTGTTTAAGGACAATTTCCTCAAACGACAATAGCTATTATATTATATATAATCCTATTGGTCAAATATATTTACAACCAAATATTAGTTTTAAATCAAATTAACTATTTATTACTAACTATTACTCCTTATATCTATTATATACTTAGTTATTCTGTTTAAAAATTTAATTAAGAGTATCTATCACTACACCTTCTAAAATACTATCATCACTGACCTTAACTTTAGCTTGTCCACTTACCTCCATTATCTCTAAGAGTATGACTATTCCAGCTATAATTATATCTGCCCGTTTAGCATCTAACCCAATTATCTCTTTTCTTTCTACTAAAGATAATGTGCTTAAATTACCTAATATCTTTGTAATGTCTTTTTTAGATAAACTAGCTCCATGAATAACATCATAATCATAACTCTCTAAAGCTTCTCTAATCGATACCAAAGTAGTTACAGTACCTCCAACACCTATTAATTGCTCTATATTCCTATCTTTTAATACCTCAGCAATCATTATCTTAGATTCTCTTTTCATCTCTTCTAAATTCTCACCATAGCTATCTGTCAATCTAACAGCACCAAGATCAATGCTATTAAAATCATTTATCCCCTTCTCTTCACCAAAGATAAATTCTGTACTTCCACCACCAATATCAATGACTAAAATACGTTCTTTTAAATTACTAAGAGCTGATATAACACCTAAATAGGATAGCCTAGCCTCTTCAGTACCTTTAATCACCTTGATATCTATTCCAGTCTCACCTTTAACCCTCTTTAAGAATATATCCTGATTTTTAGCATCCCTAACAGCACTTGTTGCTACTGCTATAACTTTAGCATCATAATCAGCGATTATCTCTTTATACTCTCTTAAAACCTTAATTGTCCTCAAGATAGCTTTCTCGTTTAAATATCCACTCTGATGAATCCCTTCACCTAATCTAGGGGTTCTTAATCGGTTCACTAATTTATTCAATCCATCATTGTCCTGCTCAGCAATCAACAGCCGGACTGAATTAGTTCCAATATCAATTGCACCTACCCTCATCTCTACTCCTCCTCTAGACTTTCTTCCATACAACATTCTTCTGGTTCTATTTCTCCATACTCTTCTTCTAATAACTCAGCTACCATCTCTCCTACTGGATTCTTCCCATCAACTAAATAATGAGCAAAATGTGTATGTAAACACTTAATTCCTTCAAATTCTAAAATACCACCTACTCCAGATTCCTTTAAAACCTTATACTGCCCAGGATTATTCTCTTTTAAACCTTCTAACCTATCTTCCTTAACCAAACTCAACCTATAATTAGCATAATCTTGATGTGCTTCTTTTAACCTTTGAGCTAGCCCCTCATCACCTAAAATCTTATTCTGAACCTCTTGAACCAGTCCTTTACTCTCTAATTTTCCAATTCTATAATTTAACTCTGGGCAAGTTAACCATAATGTAGTTGGAAAGATTCCTATACTATCACCTTTATCCAAAATAGGTGCAGTAACTACTACCTGTGGACTTCCATTCTTACACCTTTTAATAATATCAACCAAATTCCTTGGTTTTCGCCCTAATTGTCTTTCCAATATCTTTATATCTTCTTGATTATAACCCATCAAACCACTCCTTTTTATATTTAGTATGTTAATAGATGGCACTAGTTAAACTTCTATATAGATAGTATCTGTTAATGGGGATATTGCGACAGTTTTACTTCAGTGTACAGTTGACGGTTGACAGTTAAATTCAAACCCTTTAAGGTCTTTCATTTTGGTCTTTTAACTGTAAACTGTACACCGTCCCTACGAGTTTAAAAACCAAAACTCTTCGTGTAAACCACTGTCAACTCAAAAAAGTGTCACACTATCTCTCTATTATATCAATTTATCTACTAAAATAAGTCCCTACCTTCTATTTTTCCCTAGGTGATATAAATAAAACACCCCCAATAATTGAGGGTGCTCTAATAACAGTCATTCAGTAAATTTTATATACAATAGATATATTAAAGTAATACATCTATAATATTACTATCATAAACCATAATAATGACTACCCATTATTAAAAATCTACTGATTTATAATAATTTATATTTATCTTATATTACCGCTTTTTTTATCTAAGCTACGTCTTAAATCTTGTTGTTTTTCACTACTTTCTTTCAAAAAGTCACTCATCATATCATCAAAAGATTTTTTAGGTGCCTGAGTAAACTTAGTTTTCTTATTAGCTTCAGATAATTGTTTAATAGATAATCCTATTTTACCATCTTTTCCAACAGAAATTACCTTAACATTAATTTCTTCATTAAGTTTTAAATAATTATTAACATCTTTAACATAAGCATCAGCTACTTCAGAGATATGAACTAGACCGCTCTCACCTCCATCTAATTCAACAAAAGCTCCAAATTTGGTGATCCCAGTCACTACCCCTTTTACAATACTTCCAACCTCAATTGACATGCTAAAAAAATTCCTCCTCATAAGATTTTATGTGTTTATAAGTATATTAATCCCTTACATTATATCCTATCATCTGTCAAGTGTCAAACAGTTTAAAAGTTCATAGTTAGTGATATCCTACCTCTTTGGGCATCAATTTCTAAAATTGAAACACTAACTATATCACCTACTGCTACCACATCCAAAGGATTTTTAATATACTTATCACTCAATTGGGAAACATGAACTAACCCATCTTGTTTGACTCCAATATCTACAAAAGCTCCAAAATCCACTACATTCCGTACAGTACCTTGTAATACCATACCTACTTCTAAATCTTCAAGTTTAAGGACATCGGTTCTAAAAATAGGCTTAGGCAACTCTTCTCGTGGGTCACGGTCAGGTTTTGCTAAAGCTGAGATTATGTCCCTTAAGGTCGGTAAACCAACTTTTAACTCTTCAACTAAATTAGTTAAATCTAAAGTTTTTATCTTATCTTGTAAACTTTTCAATGAATCCTTATTAGATAAATCCTCTAACTGAAAATTAAGTTTAGCTAACAACTTTTCAGCTACATGATAAGACTCTGGATGTATAGAAGTTTGGTCTAGAAGATTCTCACCTTCCCTAATCTTTAAAAACCCTGCTGCTTGGGTAAAGGTCTTAGGCCCTAAACGATAAACATCCTTTAATTCATCTCTACTTTTAAATTTTCCCTTCTCTTCTCTATATTTTATTATATTCTTAGCAACATTAGAATTGATTCCAGAAACATATTCTAATAAGGCACTAGATGCTGTATTCAAATCAACCCCTACATAATTTACAACAGACTCTACTACATCCTTTAGTGATTCTTCTAGCCTTGATTCTGTCACATCATGCTGATACATTCCTACTCCTAAATGCTTAGGAGCAATCTTGACCAATTCTGCTAAAGGATCTTGTAGCCTTCTTCCAATAGAGATTGCACCCCTTATCGATACATCTAAATCAGGAAACTCTTTAACAGCCAGTTTGGAAGCAGAATAGACCGACGCACCTGCTTCATTGACAATAATATACTTTAAATCCTTGGATAACTCACCAATCAATTCAACAACTAAGCTCTCTGTCTCTCGAGAGGCAGTCCCATTTCCAATAGCAATCACATCTATATCATACTCTTTAACCAAGACACTTAACTTCTCTTTAGCTTCATCCCATCTTTTTTGAGGAGGATGGGGGTAGATGGTATCATAGGAGATAAATTTACCAAATTCATCTAAAGTAGTTACCTTAGAACCTGTTCTAAAACCAGGATCAATTGCCATAACTCTTACTTTAGATAAAGGTGGCTGCAATAATAGATTTCTTAAATTTTTGGCAAATACATTAATCGCATGCTCCTCAGCCAACTCCGTTAGATGGCTTCTTACCTCCCTTTCGATAGCAGGAGCAACCAACCTATTATAAGCATCAATAAGGGCTTCTTCTATCTGTTCTGTAAATATAGACTTTTGCAAAATAAAGTTATCTTTTAATCTATCTAAAATATTTTGATCATTAGTCACCACTTTAACCCTTAAAATATCTTCTTTCTCTCCTCGATTAATAGCAAGAGTACTATGAGGGCGTACCTTCTTGATACCTTCCTGATAATCATAATATATCTCATAATCTGTTCTCTCTTCAACCTTACCTTCAGAGACTAAACTTCCAGATTCAAAGGTTAACTTTCTAGCTGTCTTTCTACTATATGGATCATCAGCTATATACTCAGCTATAATATCTCTAACCCCTTGTAATACATCTTCAGTGCTTTCCAGCTCTTTTTCAGGATTTATGTATCCTTCAGCTAACCCTTCTACATTACCAGAGGTCAGCTCTTGCCTTAAGAAAAGTTTAGCTAAGGGTTCTAACCCTCGTTCTTTTGCTTTACTTGCTCTTGTCTTTCTCTTTTGTTTGTATGGCCGATACAAATCTTCAAGCTCCTGTAGCTGAGTAGCTTGTCTAATCTTAGTTTCTAACTCTTCAGTTAATTTATCTTGCTTATCAATTGAATTAATCACTTCTTCTTTTCTACCTTCAAGTCTTCTTAAATAATCTAATCTCTCTGTTAATTCTCTTAATTGCTCTTCATTTAAACTACCAGTCACTTCTTTTCTATAGCGAGCAATAAAGGGAATAGTATTCCCATCATCAAATAATTCGATTGTTCTTTTAACTTGTCCTACCTTTAGATTCAACTCTTTGGCTAATTCCTTCTCTATATTAAAACTCAATTAACTTCCTCCTATCATAATTAAAATTGAGGTTGAGTTTAAGTATAAATAAATCTACCTTAAATTAATCTAACTATGCCTTAAACTTAAACTCAATATTAAACTTATTCGTCCACAATTATATAAAGCACCTCTCCTTTTTTGACCAAACCTAACTCTTCTCTAGCTATCTTCTCGATAAAGTCTTTCGAATTAATATGCTCTATCTGCCCCTGTAACTCCTTTTTACTTCTCTTCAAATTACTAATCTCATCTTGCAAAGCTGAAACCTTAGCCTCCATTACTTTCTTCTCTTGATTTCCTTGATAAAAATTATAAAGAATGGCAAAAAAACAGAATAAAACTACAATTAACACTAAACGTCTTAGTTTAATAGTTTTTGAAGAACTCTTATTATTCTTCTTTCTAATATTATACTTTTCCATAATGAATTCAATCCCACCTTATTAATGCTGAATGTAGTATTACTTCTTTCTCCATAACTAGTATCATTCCTGCATTACTCTTTAAATCTTGTTTTTAGCCAATTTTTCATCTTTATAATTGTCTTCTTAATATTATTATATATTAATAAAGTAAGATTTTTAACTTTACAGAGAATAAAATAGATAAATTCAATTAATTGTGAAAATAAAATAATAATATAACGACTAAATAACCAATAATAAATTATTTGTCCTAAAATAATCCCCAAAAAGACATATACTCTAATTACTCCTCCATTACTATAGATTAAAGCTATAAAGATAATTATAGTTACCATAACTGCAAATAATAAATCAAATATATTAGTAATAAGTTTCTTGGGCTTAGTCTGTCCCCTTAAGACCCGATAAAAATCAAATACTACCCCAACTACAATTCCAATAACCACCATATTTAAAAAGGTGAAGAATTGTAACTTTAAAGAGATCACCTTAGCACCTCCTAATATTGACTAAATAAATAACAAAAATAGGAAACTATTAATTATTTAAATAATCGTTTTATAAAGTTTTCCGCCTTCCCTTCTTGATCATATTTTAACCCTGTTACATATCCAGTCACAATCAATTGAGAATTCTCTAAATCCAAATGTTTCACATGCAAATTCTCTCCTAAAATCGTTAGATTACCCAAGTTACTCTCTAATGCAATCTCACCTTCAGTAAAATTAATAACTTCAGTCACACCTGTCAACTCTAATTGCTCTCTATTTGATAAGGTTAACATCTGTTCTTTATTATCTACCATCCAATTCCCCTCCTTAATCTTATAAACTTTAGAATCTAATTAATATTTATGAAATAGCAAATCAATCTATTCATTAACTCAAGGTTGCTAAAAAAATAAAAGCTTTCAGTTAAAAACTGAAAGCCTTTAGAAAGGATAATAGTCATCATTCCAAGGAAGATCATATCTATATTTTTCTGCAATACTCTCTAGAGCATCTTTTTGAATTTTAGAAGTAGAATCAAAATCATTCTGCTGTGCAATCCAATTATCCAGTTCTTCATCATATCTACAGTCAATAAATTGATCAAACTCACCTTTTCTACTTCTCATAAAATCACCCCTTAATAGAATTTAATAGATAACAGGTCTAACAAATATACATCAACTACTATTATTCTATCTAAATACTAAAAATTTTAATCTTATAGATTAAAATTTTATATCAATACTTTCGTGTCAGGAATCGGAAATCTGGAATCAGTCTGTTTTACTGATAACTGGTTGCTGACTGTTGATTCCTAAAAGTGTAAGTTGGTGTGGGAGTGTGAGTGAAATTCAATAGAAAGGCACTTCACACACACTCAAACTACTCACCGACACGAAAGTGTCGCACTATCTCCATTAAGTTTCATTTTGAATTTACATACCTATATAGATGTCCAAGTCTAAAGTGTAATTTAATGGATATATAGCGACATTTTATATCCATAGTTGACGGTTGACAGTGGACAGTTTACAGTAAAAAGACAAAACCCTATACTTTAAGGGCTTTTAGTGCTTTTGAACTTAACTGTCAACTGTTGTACACTGTTAACTAAGACACGGAAGTGTCGTAATCTCTTTCTATTGTTTCATTCTAAAATTGGATGACTATATAGGTGTCCAAGTCTAAAGAGAAATAAATCAAAACCTTTCATACCTCACTCTAACTCTCTCCTACCTTAGGAGAGAGGACTAAAGCATCTTTTA
>NZ_JBSQYM010000151.1:0-7251 GCF_055140805.1 Orenia sp. | reverse complement strand
CTTTTTTAGAGGTTGTGGATAACTTGTTTAAAGGGGTTAAAAAAAGTAGCAACGAATTAACGCGAATAGCACGAATTAAAATTTAAAAACTAAATTAGGTCTTAAAAATGTTTTGACTTAAATTCGCGTAAATTAGTGAGATTTATTGCTAAAAATTGTTTTGAATTATTTTTAAGGCTTTGAGTAGAAGACTGGGCGACAGCCCATTTTGTTTATATTAATTTTAGAGCAGATTAGGGGTGAATGTAGTTGAAGAGGTATTTGATGATTTTATCTATTGTTTTAGCAGTTGCTTTTAATTATAATACATCTAGTATGGCTAAAGAGATAGTAGATTTAAATAAGGTCGAGTTGAATTTTATGTTAAATTATAGTAATTATATTTATGATAGTTATGGTGATGATGTTAGTGGAAATACTTATATAAGAGAGGATTTGCATGATGGAACAGGCTTTGCAGGAGAAGCCATATATTGGCTTAATAAATGGGGAATTGGACTAGGTGTAGAGAAGAATATGATGAGCTCTAAGTGGAATGACAATTTAGAGGAATATGAATATAGTTCTGAGTTAACAGGTCCATATGCTAAAATGATTTATACGTTGAACGATAATATAAGTTTATATAATAATATTATTAATTATCATTATAAAGAGCATTATAAGAAAAGAGGGTTTAATAATGATGTTGTTAAGGGTGATGGAATAGGTCTTTTATTAGGTATGAAAGCTAGCTATCAAATTAATAGTAATTTATTATTTATATTAGATACTGGATATCGCATGGCTAGAATTAAGATAAAAGAAAAGTATAGTTCAAAAAAAGAACGCCTCATTAACAATCAAAATGATGAGAACCTTAAAATTAATGGCTTGCGTCTTGCTTTGAGTCTTTCTTATAGTTTTTGAAATCGTTTGAAAGAGATAATATATATATAATGGAATATTTTCAATACAAAGCAGGGAAAATGAATTATTTGTATAATTACTTAAATAATAGTCTGTAAAGTGATGAAATTTACATTTAGATAAATCATTATTAAGATTAAGGGTTGAGAATTAAGAAGGGGGTTAAACAATGGCAACAGAAAAAGCTAAATCTACTAAAGTGAATATCAATACTGCTACAGTTGATGAGTTGACGACTTTAAAGGGAATAGGTCCTGCTTTAGCAGGTAGAATTGTTGAGTATCGTGAAATGAAGGGGAGTTTTGAGAGTTTAGAAGAGTTAAAATTAGTGTCAGGAATCGGAAAGAAACTCTTTGCAGGGGTAAAGGGTGAAATTACTAATCAAATTCAAGAAGTAAATGTAAAGCAATTAGATAAAGATGAACAAGCACCATCAAGCGGAGCTTCAAGTGATGGTTTAGTTGAAGATAAGAAGAAAGAGTTTGAATTGAATGAAGGGATAGATATTGTTAATGAATATCAGGTTCCAGAGAAGTATGGAGTTAATGAGTTAGTCTTACAGGTTAAAAATCCTCAGACAGCTCATCTATATTGGGAGTATACTCAGGATAAAATCAATGAGATAATAGCTCAAAGTGGTATCAATGATATTAATGAAGCTACATTATCCTTAAGAGTTTATAATGAAACTGCAGGTTCAGAGTATGATGTTGAGATTGGTTTAGAGAATGATAGCTGGTGGCTAAATGGTTTAGAGACTACTAATAGCTATTTTGTAAAGTTAGGAGTAATAGATGCAGATGGTAATTTCTACTCTATGCTTGAATCCAATAAGGTTACGATGCCAGCCAATAAGATCAGTGATAGGTTAGATGAAGAATGGATGACTGTTCAAGAAACTATGGAGCAATTATACTTATTATCTGGTGGACTTTTATTTGAAAAAAGGGAAGGTGGATATAGCTCGGTTGATATTCTTAAAAAACTAGAGTCAGTTAGCGAGGTATATGATCTAGATCAAATTTATAGCTCAATTGAATTATTAAAAGGCTCTTTAAAAGGTTCTCAAGAGGTTCTTAATGTTTCAAATTAATAACAGAATATAAGTGAAAAAAGCTGGGGTATCCTAGCTTTTTTCTTATATGGGTAAAAGCGATATTATATTTTTATATTAGCTGACTATTATATAAGCTGTTCTAATATAGATGTCTAAGTCTAAAATAAAAACTCAATATATTATGTAATATCTTTAGTCTTTTATCTAACTTTGGGGTTGGATATCTATAATTTCTATATCACACAGGAATAAATGAGCTGATATAGAAAAATATATAAAAGTGAAATTATCCCATAGAATAGGAGGAGGATTACAACTAAATAGAATTTGAGTTGAGGAAGGGGATAGGGACAGTGAAGGAAAAAGAAGGGTTGAAGTTATTAAATGTGATCGGTTTAATATTGATCTTGGGATGTATAATAGGTAGTTTAAGGGCATTTACTCAAACTCCAGTAAAGACAAGTGCTGTAGGCAAAGGGCAAGTTCAACCTGTTTCAGGAATCTATAAGAAGGGCAGAAGGCTTACAATAGTTGCTTCAAGTGAAATAGGGTGGAAGTTTGATCATTGGGAAGGTGATTTGACAGGGAGACAAAATCCTATCCACGTGGTTCTAGATAATGATATTAATGTTAAAGCTATTTTTACTAAAATAAATAAGCAGGAGCAAATCCAAGCTAAAAAGAAAGAAAAAGAAATAAATAAAGATAATGAGTTAGAAAGCAAGAGAAAAGAGAAAGAACGGAGAAAGCAGGCTGAGTTAGAGAAGAAAAAAGAAGAGCAAGAACGAAGAAGGCAAGCCGTGTTAGAGAGAAAGAGGAAAGAGGAGAAACAAAGAAGACAGGCTGAACTACAGAGAAAAAGAGAAGAAGAACGAAAAAGGCAGGCTGAACTACTGAGAAAGAGAGAAGAGGAGGAACGAAGAAGACAGGCTGAGATACAGAGAAAGAAGGAAGAGCAAAGAAGACTGACTGAATTAGAGAAAAGAGAGTGGGAATTTACCTTTGGGGAAGGTAGTGAAGATGTCTTTAAAAGTATAGATAGAACTTTTGATGGAGGATTTATTCTAGCTGGATGGACTGAGTCCTTTGATGCTAAAGGTGAAGATGCTTATGTAGTTAAGGTCAACCATTTAGGAGAAAAAGAGTGGTCTAAGCTGTTTGGTGGTGCTGAATGGGACCGATTCTATTCAGTGCAACAGAGTTCAGATGGAGGGTATATCTTAGCTGGTTATACTACTTCTTTTGGAGCTGGTAATCGTGATGGCTATGTGGTTAAATTAGACAAGGAAGGTCGCCAAGCGTGGGCTAAGACTTTTGGTAAGGCGCAGGTAGATTACTTTGAAGAGGTTAAAGAGGTCAGTGATGGTGGATATATTTTAGTAGGATCAACTAGTGGTTCTGGTATTGGTGAGAGAGATGGTTATCTTGTCAAAGTTAATAAGAATGGTGATGAAGAATGGTCTAAAATTTTAAGAATGAGTGAAGGTAATGAAATATATGCAGTAGAATCAAGTAGAGATGGTGGGCTAGTGGTAGTTGGATATAGTGGAAATTATGGTAATTATCAAGGCTATATAGCTAAATTAACTTCTCAAGGTGATAAATTATGGTCTAAAGATATTGGTGGAATAATGGACGAAAAGTTTTATGCTATTGAAAAATCTAAAGATGATGGTTACCTATTAGCAGGGTGGACTGAATCCTTTGAATCAGGCAATAGAGATGGTTATCTAGTTAAGGTAGATAATCAAGGAGATGAAGAATGGACTAAAATCTTTGGTAGAGAGGACTGGGATATATTCTCTGATATGAAGGTAGTTAGAAATGGAGATATTATCTTGGCAGGAGAGAGTAGTTCTGCTGATGCCAAAGGAAGAGATGCTTATATAGTTAAATTAAACTCATCCGGGGATAAAGAATGGCAGAAATTAAGAGGTGGACAAGGGCAAGATGCCTTCGAAGAATTTGAGGTGGTTGATAATGACTATCTTGTTTTAATAGGTTATACTGAATTAGAGGAAAATAATTATGATGCTTATTTAATTAAAGTTAATTTAAATTAGATCGCTAACTAGGTCAGATATATCTAACCTATTATTAATTAGATTAGTGCAAGAGATTAAAGGCGGATTGAATAATAGTTTTTTATATTAATGTGTTGTGCTAGTTAGGTCTCAATATAACTAGTGCCTCTTTATGGGCATATTGGGACACTTTTAGTAATCAGGAGTCAGGAACCAGTTATCAGTAAAACAAACTGATTCCAGATTCCCGATTCCTGACACGAAAGTATCGTAATATATCTATATTGTATCAGCTCTTTTACTAGCACAAGATGTCATATCAATAAAAAATTAAGGGTATAAAAGTTTTATAGTTGTAAATTATAATTTAGTAATTATAATGTATATATTTTTTAATTAGGTGGTGTTTATCAGATGAAAGCGGAGATTATTACTATTGGTACAGAGTTATTATTAGGACAGATTCTAGATAGCAATTCCCAATGGATAGGACAGAAATTGGCAGAGATAGGTGTTGACTTGTATTATAAAGCAACAGTTGGTGATAATAAAGAGAGAATTTTGGATACACTTAGAAACTCTCTTACTCGTTCTGATGTTGTTATCACAACTGGTGGTTTAGGACCGACTCAAGATGATTTGACTAGAGAGTGTATCGCTGAGGCTTTAGGGTTAGAGTTAATCAAAGATGATGATCTATTGAAGGAGATAAAGGGTTATTTTGATAAAATGGGGCGTGATATGGCTAATAATAATCTCAAGCAGGCATATTTACCTGAAGGTGCAATAGCTATTGATAATTCTGAAGGAACAGCCCCAGGTGTATTGGTAGACCAATCTGGAAAGATTGTAGTAGCGATGCCAGGAGTACCTGTCGAGATGAAAGCGATGATGGTAGAGACTGTGCTTCCATATTTAAAGAAGAAGTTTGCAAAGGATGTAGTAATTAAATCTAAAGTAATCAAAACCTGTGGGATAGGAGAATCATCTTTAGAGGAGTTGATTGCTGATATCTTAATAGAACAGAGTAATCCTACAATTGCACCTTTAGCCAGCCAAGGGGAGGTAAAACTAAGATTAACAGCCAAAGCTGATAATGAAAAAGAAGCTAAACAGTTGATTGAATCCAAGGAAGCTAAGTTGCAAGAACGGATAGGAGAGTATATCTATGGTTATGATGATGATACTTTAGAAGGCGTGGTAGCTAAGCTATTATGGACTAAGAAGTTGACAATAGCTACTGCAGAGTCCTGCACAGGGGGATTGATTGGCGATAGATTGACTAGTGTAGCAGGAAGTTCAGCTTATTTTGAAAGGGGAATAATTAGCTATAGTAATCAAGCCAAGATGGATCTATTAAAGGTTAAAGAGAGTACATTAAAAGAGTATGGTGCTGTTAGCAAGCAGACTGCAGAAGAGATGGCTCTTGGAGTAAGAGAGTTATCTAAAACTGATATAGGTCTTTCTACTACAGGAATTGCTGGGCCAGATGGAGGTAGTTTAGAGAAACCTGTTGGCCTAGTCTATATGGCTATAGCGGATAAGAATGGTGTAGAAAGCTATAAGTATCAATTTAATGGGAGTAGGGGAAGGGTTAAATATATGACATCACAGGTGATTTTAAATCTATTGAGAAAGAAACTTTTGGCTAAAAGCTAATATAGAAAGGAAGATAAGATGAAGGGGCTAGTGGGAAGAATAATTTTAGCAATCGTTATTATATTATTTTTAATTAATTTTACTTCGGCAAAGGTGTATAAATTAAGTGCTTTTGATGTTGAAATTAATCTAAAACTATCAGACCAACCAGCTACAATTATTGATTTCCCACCTGTAGGGAGAATCAGAGCTAATACCCACAAGTCGCCTTTGGATATAAATTTAACCTTAGATGCAATTCATCAAGAGCGGTTAAATTCAATAATTAATGATATTAAGAGCAAAGAGGAGCTAATAGCTGTACTTAAGGAGAAAGGAAATGTTGTTATTGAATTATTTATTATCAGGTTAACTGTGATAGCCATCTTGGGTGGAATAGTTGGGGCAAGTCTAATCAAATTTGATCGCCAATCTATTGTGGTAGGTACAATGACTGGGATTATAATAATTCTTATATTATCTTCAATGACCTACTATACCTATGATTTATCAAAATTCAATGATCCTAATTTTGAGGGAATGTTAGAAGCAGCACCATGGATGATCGGTATGATTCAAAAGGGTTTAGATAGCATAGATCAATTGGGTGAAGAGATGCAATTGATTGCTTCTAATATGGCAGAGTTGTTCTCGAAAGTCGATACTTTGCGACCTTTAAGTAGAGTAACAGGAGATTTGAAGGTTTTACATATTACAGATATCCACAATAATCCTGTGGCTTTACCCTTTGTAGAAGAGATAGTAGATAGTTTTGGAGTAGATTTAATTATTGATACAGGTGATATTACCGATTATGGCACTCCTCTTGAAGGTGAATTATTAAAGAGGATAGATAATTTAGATGTTCCTTATGTTTTTATAGCAGGTAATCATGACTCTCCAGATATTGTAGAGAGTATGAGAGAGTTTGAAAATGTAATAGTCTTACAAGCCGATGTAACAAATATTAAGGGATTAGTAGTGGCAGGGGTAGAAGATCCTGCTGCCAAGAGCAACCAAATTAAGCCTTTAGCAGAAGAGGATATGACAGAATACAAAAAGGGGTTAGAAGAGTTAGTTGCTAGATTAAAGGTAAGCCCTGATATAGTGATTACTCATAACTTTAAGTTAGGTAAGGGATTATTAGGGGAGATTCCTCTGTTGTTACATGGTCATGATCATGCCTTTAAAATTTATGATATGAAAGGAACTACGATTATAGATGCAGGGACTACTGGAGCTTCTGGTATTAGAGGTTTACAGAGTGAGGAGGGAATTCCTTATTCTGTTGCTTTATTACATTATAATGAGTCAGTAGATGATGAACAGAAATGGTCTTTGGATGTAGTGGATATTATTAAATTCTATGATCGGCATGGTGGATTTATTTTAGAAAGAAAGTTGATTAATGATAAGGAAATGGATAAAGAAAAAGAAGTTGATTAAATCTTTCAAAGTATAGATATTTATAGGTTTTTGAATCTAGAATAAAATTTAACTATAACGTTATATAAAGATATTGTGACACTTTTTGGAATCTGGAATTAGTAGTCAGGAATCAGTTATAAACACTGGTTCCAGATTCCTGATTACCGACACGAAAGTGTTGCTATATATCCATTA
>NZ_JBSQYM010000150.1:0-7316 GCF_055140805.1 Orenia sp. | reverse complement strand
AAATTCGCGTAAATTAGTGAGATTCGTTGCTAAAAATTGTTTTGAATTATTTTTAAGGCTTTGAGTAGAAGACTGGGCGATAGCCCATTTTGTTCTTTTAGCCTATAAGTTTGAAATAATAGATAATTTAGAATATTTAGTCTTTAATTCAAGATATTCAACTATATTGACAATTGAAGAAGTTTATAGTAATATTAATTTTATCAATACAAAATATTCGATAACGAAATATTTAATTATAAAATAACGGAGGGGATTGAATGTCAAATATAGATGGTAATAAGATTGATTTATGTATATCTGTTATTCGACAATTGTCTGTAGTACATAAAAAGATTATGAATGAAATATTAGCTGTACTTGAAGATGATAGTCTATCAAGGATGGAGCTAATGGTATTATTTCTTTTGAAAAAAAAGGAATATAAAGTAACTTCTCTTGCTAAAGATGTTGGAATTCCAGCTAGTACTTTAACAGGAATGATCGATCGTTTGATGGAAAGGGATTATGTCAAGAGGTATAGGAGTACAGAAGACCGTAGAGTTGTATTGATAGGTTTGAATTATGAAATCAAAGATAAGTTAGAAGAATCAAATAAGATAATAGATAATTTGATAGAAGTTACTGAAAAAGATTTACCGGAGTCCTGGTGGAGAGATTTAAATGATAAGCTTGATGTAATGGAAGATATTCTGGTAAAAATGGAAGATGAAAGACAATCAAAATAATTATAATAAGTATTTTTAATAAAGTTTTGAGAGAATATCAAAGGTTTATTTAAAAAGATGGGAGGAAGAAGATGAAGAAAATAGCACCAATTTTTTTAATAATATTATTATTTTTGAGTGGTTGTAATATGGATAGAGCAACTAAAGGGGTAAAGCAAACAGCAGCAGAAGCAGCACCTAAAAAACCTATTTATTTAATGGCAGGAACTGTTGAAGCCAATCAAAAAACAGATGTTACATCTAAAGTAACAGCTAAGGTAGCCGAGGTTGTTGTTGAGATTGGAACAGAGGTAGACAAAGGTCAAGCTTTGATTAAGTTGGATACTAAGGACTTACAAGCCCAACTAGATCAAGCTAAAGCAGGTGTTGCTATAGCTGAGGCCAACTTGGAAAAAGCGCTTAAAGGTGCACGGCCTGAATTGAAATTAGAGGCTGAAGCCTTAGTTGATAGTGCTAATAAGTCCTATGATAATGCTAAAAATAATTATAATCGTATTAATAAATTATTCCTGAAGGGTTTCTCTTCTAAACAACAGTTAGAAATAGCAGAAGGGCAGATGGCATCTGCTAAAGGACAATTAAAATCTGCTAAGGAGAAGCTCAATCTTTTAAGAAATGGAGAAAGAAAAGAGACTATTAGCCTGATGAAAGCTCAAGTTAAACAGGCTAAGGCAGTACTGAAAATGGCCCAAAATCAATTGGATGACTGTATAATTACAGCACCAATCTCAGGAGTTATTACGACAAAAGAAGCTAATGTAGGAGAGTTGGTCTCTCCAGGACGTACTTTGGTAAGTATTATGAATACAGATGACTTTGTTGTAAAGGCGTACTTACCTGTGACTTTCAAAGATAAAATTAAATCTGGTCAGCAAGTTGAGGTAAGGATATCTGAGCTGGCAAATAAGTTGCTAACAGGAAAGGTGATGGCTATTGACCCTGCAATCGATCAAAATAGCAAGAAGATTCTTGTAAAAGTGAGACTAAATGGGGAAGATACGACTCTTAAGCCCGGTATGTTTGCAGAAATTGGATTGAAATTATAAAGGTAGGTGTTATAGAAATGTATGAGAAGAGAAAAAAATTACTTTTATCAGTATTTGGGCTTATTATTGTTGCTTTAACAAGCATAGGTGGTTATTATTGGTATAATAATGCCTACTATGTTTCAACTGAGGATGCTAAAATTGATGCTGATTTAATCAGAGTTAGTCCACAAATAGCTGGTAAGCTTTTGGAATTTGATATAAAAGCAGGCGATCGAGTAATTAAGGAGCAGATTTTGGGAAGACAAGAGATGTTAAATCAACCAGCAAGTAATATTGATATGTCTTTAGTTCGAGCACCAATTGATGGTGTTGTAATTAAGAAACAAGGAAATGTAGGAGATATAGTTTCACCTGGTCAAACTTTAGCAGTATTAGTAGATCCAGCTAAAATATATATTACTGCAAATATTAAAGAGAAAAAAATCAATGAAATTGTAAAAGGTCAGAAAGTTGATATTGAGATTGATCAGTACCCAGGAGTAGAATTTACAGGTTATGTAAAGACTATTGGATTAGCTGCTAATTCAGCTTTTTCACTACTACCTAGTTCTACAGGAGGTACCTTTACCAAAGTGATTCAAAGAATTCCTGTAAAGATAGAGTTCAATTCAAAGTCTTATAAGATGCTTCCTGGAACAAATGCAGTTGTTAAAATCCATATAAGGTAGTTAAGGGGGCATAAGAATGGATAAAAAAAAGGAGAGGCATATTGATCAGTGGTTAGCTCTCTTTGTTGTAATTATAGGAACTTTTATGGCGATTTTGGACAGTAGTATTGTAAATATTGCTATCCCTAAGATGATGGCAGTTTTTGGAGCACCATTAGAGGATGTAAAATGGATCTTAACAGCTTATACCTTGGCTTTAGGAGCAATTATTCCTTTGACAGGATTTTTAGGAGAGGTCTTTGGTTCTAAAAAAGTATATATGTTTGCTTTGGGTATGTTTACTATCGGTTCTCTGTTGTGCGGATTTGCTTGGAGTAATACTTCAATGATATTCTTCCGTGTTATTCAAGCTATTGGTGGTGGGATGATTATGCCAGTAGGGATGTCAATTATCTATCAGACTTTTCCGTTGGAAAGCAGAGGTATGGCATTAGGTTTTTGGGGTATTGCAGCAATGGCAGCTCCTGCTATTGGACCTACTTTAGGAGGATATATTATTGAGCATCTAGATTGGAGATTAATCTTTAATATTAATGTTCCTATTGGTTTAGTAGGGGTGGTTTTAGCTTGGATTCTTTTAAAAGATTCTCCTACCAAGCCAGCAAAGAATTTTGATTATATAGGTTTTATTGCTTCAACTGTTGGTATTGTAAGCATTCTTTATGTTTTAGGGGAAGGATCAACTATTGATTGGACAGAGATTAAAAATCCGATGTTATTAACCTTAGGAAGTTTAAGCTTACTTCTATTTGTTATCAATGAATTGACCCACTCCAACCCTTTAATTGAACTGAGGATATTAAAAATATTTGATTTTACCCTTAGTCAGATTATTACTTGTATTTTATATTTTGCATTGATGGGTGCTACCTATGTACTTCCTCTCTTTTTACAGAATGTTAGAGGATATACACCGATGCAGACTGGGATTATTCTCTTTCCATCAGCAGTAGCTGTAGGGATTATGATGCCAATCAGTGGAAGGTTATTTGACAAGATTGGTGCTAAGCCTATTGTAATACCTGGTATGATAATTTTAGGATTTGCTTCTCATAAATTGGCTTACTTGATGAATATGGATACTGCTAAGGAAGCAATCTCATTACTTTTATTTATCAGAGGAATTGGGTTAGGTCTCTCTATGATGCCTATTAGTACAGCTGGAATGAATGCTGTGCCTCAACAATTAGTTTCCCAAGCATCTGCTCTATCTAATACTATTCGTCAGATTGCCAGTTCATTGAGTGTCACCATTATGACAACGATTATACAAAATAGGTTAGATTTTAATTATGCTTATTTATCAGAGCAGATTAGTACTTCAAATCAAACTGCTATGGATTTAATAACAAAATTAGAAGGGCGTTATAGTACTACTGGACTTTCTCAGGGAGAAGCAAAAGCATCTGCTATTAAGACTATTACTGGAATAGTGCAACAAAAGGCATATGTAAATGCTATGCAGACTGCTGTAGAGTATTCTGTTGTTGCAGTAATCATTGCTATATTACTAGTTCTTTTGATGAGAAGTAAGAAAGAGAAAGAGGTTGAGATGGATAATAGTGATAATGTTGAACTAAATAATGCAGTCTCAGCTCACTGATATAGATATGTGAATTCAAAATGAAACTTAATGGATATATTGTGACACTTTTAGGAATCAGTAGTCAGGAAAGAGTTATCAGTAAAACAGACTGATTCCAGATTCTAGATTCCTGACACGAAAGTATCCCATTATCTCTCTATAACGTCATGGTTAAATTTTATTCTAGATTCACGAACCTATATAGTTATGTTACTTTGATTAAGATAAAGCTTCTGCAAATATTCAAGATATTCTTATTTTATAGGAATAATATCTTTATATACAAATATATAGTATTAGAGTATTTAGAATTTAACTTAGTAATAAATAATGCCATTGTAGTAGTTATATTATTTTTAGAGACAAAATTAAAACTACAAAAGGGTGTGATAATATGAAAATAAAAAAATTCTTTACTGAAAATCCAAAACATAGTCCTGTATTTGGTGCAAAGGAGATATTAAAGTATATAGGACCTGGATTATTGGTTACAGTAGGATTTATCGACCCAGGGAATTGGGCTTCTAATATTGCTGCAGGTTCAGAGTTTGGGTATGCTTTATTATGGATGGTAACTCTTTCAACAATTATGCTTATTTTATTACAGCATAATGTTGCTCATTTAGGTATAGTAACAGGGGATTGCTTATCTGAAGCAACAATGAAGCATCTTAACCCTAATTTGGCTAGAGCAATTTTAGGGACAGGTATTTTAGCAGCTATTTCTACAGCTTTAGCAGAGATTTTAGGTGGTGCTATTGCTCTGAAGATGCTCTTTGAAATCCCAATTCGTATTGGTTCAGTTATCATAACTACTTTAGTTATTTTTCTATTATTTTCTAATACATATACAAAGCTTGAGAAGATTATTATTGCTTTTGTATCTATTATTGGCTTTTCTTTTTTATATGAGTTGAGTATTGTTAATATTGATTGGCCTGTTGCTTTAAAGAGTTGGGTTAGTGTTGATATACCAGCAGGTTCTATGCCTATAGTTATGGCGGTTTTAGGTGCTGTAGTTATGCCTCACAACCTATTTCTACATTCTGAGATAATTCAAAGTCGCCAATGGAATAAGGAGGATGAATCTGTAATTAAAAAACAATTAAAGTTTGAATTTACAGATACTCTTATTTCAATGCTTATAGGTTGGGCTATCAATAGTGCAATGATTATTTTGGCAGCAGCTACATTTTTTAAACAGCATATTGTCGTCTCTAAATTAGATCAAGCACAGAGCTTACTAACTCCTTTATTAGGTGCAAAAGCATCTATTATCTTTGGTATAGCCCTCCTTTTTGCAGGAATTTCTTCTACACTTACTGCTGGAATGGCAGGAGGTTCTATTTATGCAGGTTTATTTAAAGAGCCTTATGATATAAAGGACAGCCATACTAAGGTTGGGGTATCATTAGTATTAATTGCTGCAACAATTATAATTTTTATGATATCCAATCCTTTTAAAGGTCTGATTTATTCACAGATGATGTTAAGCATTCAATTACCGATAACTGTATTTGCACAGATCTATTTAACTTCTTCTAAAAAGGTTATGGGAAGTTATAAGAATTCATTAGTAGATAATATATTACTAGTGTCTATTGGTATTATTTTAGCAGTTTTAAATGTGATGCTATTTAAAAGTTTTATATAGGGCTAAGATAATATTAATTTTAGAAGGAACAAAATCTATTTAGTTAACTAAATAGATTTTGTTCCTTCTAGTTAATATTTAAGATTTAAATAGAAATTTTAATTATTTTTTGTAATAATATATCTAAATATAGATTTTATTACTTAATTATGATTGTATTTCCATAAGTTATATGTTATTATAAAGAAACTAGATACTATAATATTATAAGAGGTGATAAGATTGGATGCTAGTATTGTTCATGAAATTTTTTTTATGGTTGCATTAATATTTTTGGGAGGAATGATAGGTGGGGCAATAGCCCAAAAATTTGGTTTACCTGATGTAGTAGTCTATCTTGTAGTTGGAGTAATATTTGGACCATATGGATTAGATATATTAGATATGGTTAGTAGTTCTTTGACAGTTAAGCTTATTTTAACTGCTGGAACATCTTTTATTCTTTATTTAGGAGGAAGAGAAGTCAAGTTTAAGGTCATAAGAAAGGTTTGGATAACAATTGCATTATTAGCAACAGTAGGTGTCTTGATTTCAGCAGGTATTGTAGGTTTATCAACTCATTATCTAATTGGTGTACCTATCAGTATTGCTTTATTAATGGGATCGATAATTGCTCCAACAGATCCAGCTGCACTCTTACCTATTTTTAAACAGTATTCAATTAGAAAGAGGGTAGCTCAAACTGTATCCAGTGAATCTGCTTTTAATGATGCTACTGGTTCTGTTTTGTTCTTTACTCTTTTAAGTGTAATTAATTCTGGTCAGTTTAATTTAATGAATAGCCTTATGCTCTTTCTTAAAGATACAACTATTGGAATTTTGGTAGGGTTTATAATTGGTTTGTTTGGAAGTCTTCTTATTTCAAAAAGTAATTTAGGTTTTCTAAAGAACTTCTCTCCTATTATGTCAATCTTTGTGGCTATAACGTCTTATTTAGTTGCTGAAACAATGGGTGGAAGCGGATTTATGGCCAGTTTTATTGCTGGTATGATCTGTGGAAATAAAATATGGTTTAATATGAAATCCAACCTATTAAATCGTAAAGTTCAAGAGGATGTTAATGAAACCTTTGGTCTGATTATGAGAATGATGATTTTTGTTATTTTAGGAACAATGATTGATTTCAATATTATTTTTGACCATTTTTGGGTTAATTCATTAATTATATTTATTTTTATGTTTATTGCTCGTCCTCTTACCATTTATACTTGTACCTTACCTGATAGAAAGGCTAAATGGGAAGGAAAAGAGATGTTGTTTATGTGTTGGGTCAGAGAGACAGGGGTTATGCCTGCTGCCTTAACAGGTATGTTAATGAGTGAAAATATTCCCTACATTAGCCATATTGTTGGTATTGCTTTCATGACAATCATTGCTACATTAACGATTCAGGCAACTACAACTAATATTGTAGCTAGAAAGTTAGATTTAATAGAAGGGGAAACTCTTACAGCATAATTTAAAAGAAGTTTTAAATATTAAAAGAGTCTGCTGATATCAGTAGACTCTTTTAATATGGATATAGGTGTCCAACTTTAAAGTGTAATAAAAGACTAAAGATCAAAAGCTAAAGATTAGCAGCGAATTAACACGAATTAAAGATTAAAAGATTAATTAATCTTTTAGTTTTAT
>NZ_JBSQYM010000149.1:0-7338 GCF_055140805.1 Orenia sp. | reverse complement strand
TTTTATAATGATAAATTTACTAGCCACAGGTTTCAACCTGTGGTGATGATGACATGTTACACTACGGGTTAAAACCCGTAGCTAAAACTTAAACTGTCGTAATATCCCCATTAAGCTTCATTTTAAAATTCCATACTATAAATGAGCAAAAATAATTACATTAATTTACATCTGCTATGATTAGGCTATTCATTCAGGCTAATATTATTTTAGTTCCCTTTAGGGAAATCTTATGTTTTTAAAATAGCCACAGTGTTTTAACCTGTGGCGTCAAACAAACATTAAATCCTAGATTAACATATCTATATCACCAGTATAGAATGGCTTAAAATTAACAATTTACATTAATTGCTTTGAAATTTGCTCGTTTATAGATTCCATACTTAAAAAATAAAATAACAATGTATAAATATGTAAATTGTGGTTATTATAAGGGTAAATAAAAGAAGAGGAGTGAGTTTGAATGTTGAATCAAGTTAATTTGATCGGTAGATTGGCTTGTAATCCAGAGTTGAAGGTTTTTTCAAGTGGTATCAAAAAAGCAACCCTTGTAGTAGCTGTTGAGAGAGAATATAAGAGCAAAGATGGGGAGCAGAAGGCAGACTTTATTTATGTAGAGGTTTGGCGGAAGTTAGCTGAGCAATGTGCAGATAATTTAGAGAAAGGTAGACTTATAGCAGTTGAAGGAAGGATACAGATAGATAGTTGGGAGGATCGAGATAGTGGTGAAATGCGTTATAAGACTGGGATTGTAGCCAAGAATGTCACGTTTTTAGATAAGAGTAAAGCTAAGAAGCAAGCAACAGCATAAGAGTATTTATCAATAAAAGAGGCTTTGGAGAAATTTCTCCAAAGCCTCTTTTATTGATTTACTATTTGAATATAGATAAACAACTCTAGAATGAAACAATAGAGAGATAATGCGACACTTTGTGTCGAGTGTGAGCTATGAGTGTGAGTGTGTAAAACTTCTTTTTATTGAGGTTTACTCACACTCACACACACACTCACGCTAATTTTAAAAGTGTTACAATATATCCATTAAATTACACTTTAGACTTGGATATCTATATTTATTTAACTTTCTAAAATTAAAGTATGAATTGATTGCTTTAGTTACAGACTATAAACAAGGAGGTGAGAGTTAACAAGAAATCACTGGTTTTAGTTACTGTCTTGCTATTAATGATGTTGTTAGGCAATTTAAAACCAGTATTTGCAGAAGAAAGATTAGAATCTGTATTTGATAAAGATTTGACAGTAAATGAAGATGATGTGTTAGTTTTAAAAGGGGAAGTTGAAGGCGATAAGCAGCAAATCAAAAAAGAGTTGAGTCGGAGAATATTAAAAAGGTTAGATTTAAGTAATTGTTTAGATGATCCTACTCTTAAAACAGATATAAAGTTTGCTAATGTTTGTGGAGATAAGAAGGAAGAATTGATAGTAGCTCTCTCTCTTTCTAAAGATAATGGTTTGTTAGCAATCTTTATTGAATCAAACACTAAATATCAGCTCAAGCTAACTATAAAGGATATGTTGCCTATCGTAGGTCTCAACTTTATTGAACTTCCTAAGCTAGATTATAAAGTTATAGTAGCAGATGAGTATTTAGATGAACGATTTGGTGCTTTTTTTGAAAGTACGAGCAGATCTATCTATCTGATAGATAAAGATTTAGTAGCAAGAAAGCTTTGGGAAAGAGTTGTTTATCTAAAAGTGGCTGAGCCTTTAGAAGAAGGATGGTTAATCAAATTAGAAGAAGCAGATATCTCTTTTAACTCTAAAGGTGAAATTATAGTTAGAGCTAAGAGGCAAGAGCTAAAAGTAGAAGATCTAAAGCAGAGTGAAGGTCAAGAACTTAATTCTTTAGATATTGAAGAGATTTATCATTGGAATCAAGATGAATTATCATTTACAAGAGTAGAATCATCTTAACAGGCAATTTTTTATCTGAAGTTCTATTTACTATATATAGTAGATAGAACTCTTTTATTATTAAGGAAATCATGTTTTTTAGAGGTTGTGGATAACTTGTTTAAAGGGGTTAAAAAAAGTAGCAACGAATTAACGCGAATAGCACGAATTAAAATTTAAAAACTAAATTAGATCTTAAAAATGTTTTGACTTAAATTCGCGTGAATTAGTGAGATTCGTTGCTAAAAATTGTTTTGAATTATTTTTAAGGCTTTGAGTATAAGACTGGGCGTAGCCCAATTTGTTCTTTGATTAATCACATATTTGATATATTAAATAGAAATCATTATTTTACCAGTAAAATAATTTAAATTTAATGTAATAAAATGTATAATTGTACTGCAAGTACTCAAATAAGTCTATAACTTTAATAAGGAGTTGGAGAGTATGTGTGAGAAGTGTGGAGAAGTCTTAGTAATCTTTGCAAGGGATATTAATAACTTAATCAACCATTATAAGTGTCCTTGCTGTGACTATGAAAAAATTAAGGTACTAAGAGCCACCAAATAAGAGTAGCATTTGCTACTCTTATTTATGTAGATAAGAAAAATTTCATTGAGAATTTTTCTCTATGAGTCTTTAAAAGGATAAAGACTCTTCGTGGAATCTAAAATTCAAATATTCCATTATGAAAAATTAAAAGAACCAGAAGCACAAGTAATGAGAGTAGATTTTTACTTGTTATCCGTCACTTGTCACCGATTACTAAACTTTCATAATATATCCATTGAGTTTCATTTTGAATTCACATACCTATACTCTAGATATATTCTAAATTTTAAGATTAGAAATAGTAAATAATGCAATACTATTAATAATATAAAATTTAGAGACTGGAGTGATAAATATGTTTGATTTTGAATATTATGCCCCTACCAAGATAGCCTTTGGTCCTGGCAAATTAGGTGAGTTAGGACAACTGATTAGTGAATATGGAAATAAAGCATTAGTAGTAACAGATTCCACTATAGAGAAGGTAGGTATATTGGCAATGTTAGAGGAGTATTTAGATGAAGCAGAGATAGACTATGATGTCTTTGCTGAAGTAGCAGAAGAACCTGCGGTAGAATTGATAGAACGAGGGAGCAAATTTGCTAAAGATAATTGCAGTGAGTTTATCATTGGTTTGGGTGGAGGCAGTAGCATAGACACTGCTAAAGCAATTGCTGTAGCTAGAAGCCATCCTGCCAAGATAAAAGATTATTTTGTCGATGGAAAGATAGGAGTTGATGGGATTACTTCTGATGTACTTCCCATAGTTGCTATTCCTACAACCTCTGGAACAGGAAGTGAAGTAACTCCAGCTGCAGTTATTAGTGATCAAGAGAATAAGCGAGTATTATTCTCCCCACATATCTTTGCACAAGTAGCAATAGTAGATCCTGAATTAACCTTTACTCTTCCAAAAGAAGTTACAGTCCATACTGCTATAGATGCTTTATGCCAAGCGATGGAGGCTTATCTATCACCAAAGGGGAATATTATGTCGGATCTATTATCTTTAGAGTCTATGGAATTGATTAGAGATTCTATTTATGATACTGTTAGTGATGAAGGTAATCTGCAGGCAAGAACTCAGCTTGCTTTAGGAGCTACCTTAAGCGGGATTGTTATCTCCCAAGCAGGGGTAGGTGCAACACATGCTTTGGCGATGGTCTTAGGTGGACAATATAATATCTCCCATCGATTAGCAGTTGCTCTGGTATTACCTTATGTTGTTGAATATAATTCCCGGGACTTTCAAGAGGCTTATTTAGATATAGCAGAAGCCTTTGGGATTAAGGTTAATGAGTTGACTGAACAAGAGTCTATAACTGCTTTAGTGGAAGATTTAAAAGAGTTAAATCAGAGATTGGGTGTAAAGGCTAAATTGAGAGATTTTGGAGTAGAAGAGGATTTGTTATTAGAGTTGGGACAAGCAGCCTGTGACCATGAAGATATGAGAAATAATCCTAAAGAGCCGACCGCTGAAGATATGAAAGGAATTTTAGAAAAGATATTTTGATTATATAGTAAAGGGGTAGATTCGATGGTGCACAAGTTTAATCCTAAAAATAAGCATAAATTAGATAATCCAGAGAGAAGAAAGGCAATGCCTCCTAAAGAGACACTAGAGAAGTTGATGTTATTAGAAGGTGATAAAGTAGCTGATGTTGGTTGTGGAATAGGTTATTTTACTATTCCAGCCAGTGAGATAGTTGGTACAACTGGAAAGGTTTATGCTATCGATACTTCTTTGGAGATGTTGGCTTGCTTAAGTGAGGAGATCAAAGATAATAGTTTTGAGAATATAGAATTAATTAAAGCAGAGGAATATAGTGCTAAATTAAAGGATAATAGTCTTGATTTTATCTTGATTTCCTATGTAATTCATGAGATAGAGGATAAGGGTAAGTTTTTGGAGAGTTATTTACATAAGCTGAAAAGTGGAGGGAGACTGGCTATTATTGAATGGAAGAAGGTTGAGAGTAAAAGCGGACCACCTTTTAACCATCGCATAGGTTTAGAGGAATTATCTAAGTTATTAACTGACCATAATATCAAACTGCTAAAAGAGATAGAACTAAGTGGGAATCATTATGGGATAATTGCTAAAAAGTTATAAAGACTAGCTAAATAATACTTAAAGAGATTGATTCTTTTGAAAAAGAATTGCTTTCTTTAAGTATTTTATTTATTAAATAAATAAAATAAGGATATACTTAAAGTTAAGAAATAAATCAAATTCATAAGGAGATGTAAAAAATAGTACTATTTAATAATCATTGGAGCTTTAGTGGACTTTTCTCTGCTGATTTTTATCAAAACGGGGAGATGCTAGGTAATGGACAGAAGCAGTACCATGATAGATATCATATCTATGTCAATGATGATTTTGTAGGAAATAAAGTACTCTTAACTGGAAACGATAGTATATCTGATGTAGAGAATTATTTAAGGGGTATTGGTTTTGAAGATTTTATAACTGATTTAGAGGGAGATAATTATTTAATTCATTCTAAGAACTCTCTAGATTCAGCAAAGATGAAAACTATCTTAGGTGGTTATTTAAATATTAGATAATAAGTTGAAAAAGAGCCATAAATTATGGCTCTTTTTATTCTAAAGCTTCTGTTTTAAATTCTATATTCTTCTTTAATAGCTCTTCGAAATCTCTAGCAGGAATAGGTTTACTAAAGAGATAACCTTGAGCTTCGTCACATTTATAATCATTTAGAACTTTAATTTCTTCCCAATTTTCTACACCCTCCGCTACAGTCTTCATCGTTAGTTTATTAGCCATAGCTATAATAGCTGATACAATAGCACTTCGCTTACTATTATTATGAAAGTCACTGATAAAAGAACGATCAATCTTAATGATATCTACAGCAAATTTAGTAAGGTAACTTAAAGATGAATAACCAGTTCCAAAGTCATCTAATAATATCTTAACATCCATCTTTTTAAAGTCTTCTAGAATTGAGCAGGTTAGCTCAATATTTTCCATAGCTAGACTCTCAGTAATTTCTAGACCTAATAGTTTTGGATTTAACCTTGTTTCTGTCAAGGTGTTTTTAACAGTCTCTGTTAAATTAGATTGATGAAATTGCTGAGCAGATAAATTTACTGAGATTTCTATTGCTGGATAACCTTGATCTATCCATGTTTGAGTTTGAAGGCAGGCTTCTTTTAGCACATATTCTCCTAAAGGGACGATTAAACCAGTCTCTTCAGCTAGAGGAATAAATCTTCCAGGAGATATCAGACCTTCTGTAGGATGCTTCCACCTTACTAAAGCTTCTGCTTTTTTTATCTTTCCTGTTTTAATATCTACAATTGGTTGATAGTAGACTCTAAATTCTTTATTTTGGATAGCTTTTCTTAAACTTTGTTCCATAGATAACTTTTTATTAACTTGTAAATTCATATTATTATTATATAATTGAAAGGATGTTCCTGCTTCTTCTTTAGCTTTATACATTGCTGTGTCAGCATTTCTAAGTAGTGTCTCTTCCTGAAGACTATCATCAGGGTAGAAGGAAATCCCTATACTAGCAGTCAGTATAAATTTATTATCTTTAACAATAAACGGCTTATCAAATATCTTAGTTAATCGTTGGGTGATCTCTGGAATATCATGTTTATGATTCTGAATTTGTGGTAAGATTCCAATGAAGTCATCACCACCCATTCTAGCAATCATTTCTCGGTTATTTAAAGCGTTCTTTAAGCGATTACTTAATTCCAATAATATTAAATCTCCTGTTTGATGACCATGAATATCATTAATTAATTTAAACCTATCGATATCTAAGAAGAATACTGCAAGTTTTTCATTGTTATGCTTGGCAATTTCAATTTCAATTTGTAACTGTTTGCTAAAGCCTGCTCTATTTGCTAATCCAGTCAATGAATCATGGAGGGATTGATATTTGAGGGCTTCTTCAGTCTGCTTATGTTTAGTAATATCTATTCCTATAGCTAGGATTCCTTCAACCTCTTTGTTAAAGTTTACAATCTGTGAGATACTCCAAGAGATGAGTTTCTGTTTACTATCTTTGCAGAGTAGAGCTAATTCTCTATTACGAATCTTTTCTTCTTTAAAAAGGGGATTGAATACCTCTTTAGCTTCCTCTATTAGGTTTTGAGGGATAAGTACTTCGTAAATATTCTTATTTGAAACTTCCTCAGCTTTAAAACCAGTCTCTCTTTCGGCATATTGATTAAAGTTGATAACCTTTCCTTTAGAATCTAAGATGAAGATTAGAGCATTGGCTGTATTAATTATATTTTCTTTAAATTCGGTCTCTTTATGGAGTTTATTTTTAACACTATTTATTCTAATATTATTTATTACTAAGAATAATATTAAAATTATCAAGACAATGATAAAAATAATTAAATTTTTATATTCATTCAAAAAATAAAGAGGGGGATTATTATGGGAGTTTAGAACAAGAATAGTCTCTTTTTCAATTAATCTATTTTTGATGGAGAGCTTATAACTGTATATAAGCGATATTGATAGAATTAATATAATTATAGTTATAATAAATAGTTTTCTTTTAAAGGACGTCATTATAGGCTCCCTTCTTGGTATCATTAAAAAATAGAAATCTCTAATATTATATTTGATAGATTGTGATATTTATTTTAATTAAATCTTTTTAATCTCTAAATTTATGATGAAAAATTAAGGTTCAACAACGAACTTTGTGGTTAAAGATAATCTTAGTTACAACAAAAACATAGAAATTGAAGTTTGAAATCTATTTAAAAATTAAGATTAGTGGTAACGAATTAACGCGAATCGTACGAATTAGGGATTAAAAAATTTAAAATCAAAGATTGAAAAGCTTTTGATCTAAATTCGCGTTCATT
>NZ_JBSQYM010000148.1:0-7292 GCF_055140805.1 Orenia sp. | reverse complement strand
AGATGTGTATAAGAGACAGGATAAAGATAAGGGTAAGCTGCAGCAGGTTCCACCAAATACAAAGGCTTATCAAATTAGAAAAGGTGATACACTATATTCATTGGCCCAGCACTTTAATACGACAGTAGCTGCAATTATCTCTGCCAACCCTAAGATAGACTCCGATAATTTACAAGTGGGAGATAAAATATTTATACCATTACAAAGAGATTATCCATCTTACCCAGAAGGAAACTACTATACTATTAAGGCAGGGGACAGCTTTTATACTATAGCAGATAGATTTAATATAGCGGTAGCGGACTTACAGGAGGCTAATCCTTATGTTGATGCTGATAATCTCAAAGTTGGTGAACTAATCTGTATACCTCTAGCTACTCCACCGGTAAAATGCCCTCAAGGGTCAATTCTTTATATAGTTAAAAGAGGAGATACCTTCTATTCTATAGCCAGAAAGTATAAAGTCTCATTAACTGAGCTAAGAAATGTTAATTCAAAGATTAATTCTAATAGATTATTAATTGGTCAAAAGATCTGTATTCCAGTTGATTAAGAGTTAAAATCTAGTGAAATCTAAAGAGAAAGTGGATTTTTACCAGCCAAAGAGCTGGTCTTTTTTATGGCAAGATTATTAAAAACACGTACATTTATATTTGAATTTATTATTTTTATTAGTTTATCTTCTAAGATAATAGTGTTTATTTTATAATTTACTTATCTGAGTCGAATTTTGTTTGATTTTTCCCATGATATCAAGTATAATAATAGAACAAGATTTTTTATTATGAAATTATTTTTCATATTATGAAAACTTAGAGCCGTAAATAATGTAAAATTATTAATAATAGTTAGTAGAGGAGGAGTAGAGATGATTACAAGAAAAAATATGCCTTCACCAGAAGGATTATATTATCCTGAGTTTGAGAGGGATAATTGTGGTGTTGGATTTATTACCAAAATAGATGGTGAAAAGAGCCATAAGGTAGTAGAGAAAGGGCTAGAAATCTTAGAAAGATTAGAGCATAGAGGAGCAGTAGGGGCAGACCCAGCGACTGGAGACGGTGCAGGAATTTTAATGCAATTGCCTGATGAATTTTTAAGAAAAGAGATGGCAGTTGCAGGTATAGAGTTGCCAGTTATTGGTGAATATGGGGTAGGAATGGTCTTTTTACCTCGTAAGTTAGATGAAAGTTTATTAGCAGAAGGAATTATTGAGAAGATTATTCAAGAAGAAGGACAAGGAGTATTAGGGTGGCGTGATGTACCAGTTGTAGCTGATGCAATTGGTGAAACAGCAGCCAGTACTTTACCAGTGATTAAACAGGTATTTGTTAAGAAAGCTGAAGGCTTGGATAACTTTGAATTGAAATTATATATTATTAGAAAGAGAATTGAGAAGGCTATCGAAGAGAGTGAGATTAAGAACGCTGAACTATTCAGTATTCCTAGTTTTTCTAGTAGAGTCTTAGTGTATAAGGGGTTAATTTTACCAGAGCAGATGAAAAAGTTCTACTTAGATTTAGAAGATAAGAGTCTAAAGTCGGCTATTGCTTTAGTACATCAACGTTTCAGTACTAATACTTTCCCATCTTGGGATTTGGCACAGCCTTTTAGATATTTAGCACATAATGGTGAGATAAATACTTTGACAGGAAATCATAACTGGATGGTAGCTAGAGAGCCAGATTTAGCTTGTGATGCGATAGGGGATGACATAAGTAAGCTGTTTCCGATTACTGATTCTAGAGATAGTGATTCGGCTAATTTAGATCATGCCTTTGAACTATTAGTAGCTTCTGGAATGAGCTTGATTGAGGCAATGACTATGTTAGTTCCTGAGCCGTGGGAGAAGAATCAATTCTTAAAAGAAGAGGTTAGGGATTATTATGAATATAATGCTGGCTTAATGGAACCATGGGATGGTCCAGCAGCTATTGCCTTTACTGATGGTGTACAGATGGGTGCTACTTTAGATCGTAATGGTTTAAGACCAGCTAGATATACAGTAACTAAGGATGGATATGTGATTTTGGCTTCAGAGGTGGGAACCCTAGAGATTGACCCTGTTAATATTGCAGAAAGCCGCAGATTACAGCCAGGTAAGATGTTATTAATTGATACAGCTGAGGGCAAAATCTATTCTGATGAAGAGATTAAAGAGAAGGTTAGTACAGCTAAACCTTATGGTGAATGGTTAAAGAATAATAAGAAGCATCTAAAGGATTTGGCTGGAGATAAAGAACGTTATAGTGAAGATTTTGATACTTTAATTACTAGATTAAAGAGCTTTGGTTATAGTCGAGAAGATTTAAGTGTAATCATTGGACCTATGGCTGAAAATAAGAAAGAAGCAATCGGTTCGATGGGTAATGATGAGCCACTAGCTATTTTATCTAATCGTACTAAGTCATTATTTGATTATTTTAAGCAATTATTCGCACAGGTAACAAATCCACCAATTGATCCGATTCGTGAAGAGATAGTTATGTCTTTAAAGACAAATATAGGAGTCAAAGGTAATGTCTTAGAGAAGACCGAAGATAAAGCTAAAACTATTGAGTTAGAATCTCCTATTTTAAGCAATGGTGATTTAGATAAGATTATTCATTTAAATGACGAAGACTTTAGAGCTAAGGTTATACCAATGGTCTTTGATCCTGAGGAAAAGTCTGGTTTAGAGAAAGGATTAAAGCGCTTATTTAAGTATGCTAAAGAGAGCATTGAAGCTGGACATAATATTTTAGTATTAAGTGACCGTAAAGTTGATGACTTTAATGCTTCAATTCCAGCATTGTTAGCAACTTCTGCTTTGCACAATTATCTAATTAAAGAAGGTAAGAGAAACGGTGTAGATATCATCGTAGAGACTGGAGAGGCTAGAGAGGTAATGCATTTTGCCTTACTAATTGGCTATGGTGCTTTAGCAGTTAACCCTTATTTAGCTTTAGAGAGTATCTCTTATATGAATGATAAAGAGCTTTACTTATCTTCTGGAGATGAGAAGAAGAAAGTAGAACGTAAGAAGGCTTATATCAAAGCTATAAATAAAGGTTTATTAAAGATTATGTCTAAGATGGGTATCTCTACAATTCAAAGTTACCGTGGAGCCCAGATCTTTGAGGCTGTTGGTTTAAGCCAAGAGTTTATCGATAGATTCTTCCCAGGAACTACTTCTAGAATTGAAGGTATCGGACTTGGGGTTTTAGAGCAAGAGGTTCTTAGTAATCACAAGAAAGCCTTTAAAGATATTAGAAGTAATAATGATGAGCTTTTGGAGAATGAAGGTAAATATAAGTGGCGTCCTCAAGGTGAAAAGCATCTATTCAGTCCAGAGGCTATTGCTACGTTACAGCATGCTGCTAAAGTAAATGACTATGATATCTATAAAGAGTATGCTGAGATGATCAATAATCAAGCTAATAACTTATCTACGATTAGAGGTCTCTTTAAGTTCAAAAATCAAACCCCAATTCCTCTTGAAGAGGTAGAGAGTGTTGAAGAGATTAGAAAACGTTTTGTAACAGGAGCGATGTCTTATGGTTCCATCTCTAAAGAAGCCCATGAGACGATTGCTAAAGCTATGAATGCAATTGGTGGTATGTCCAACTCTGGAGAGGGTGGAGAAGACCCAGAAAGATTCAAAGATAATAGAAGAAGTGCAATTAAGCAGGTTGCTTCAGGGCGTTTTGGAGTAACTACAGAGTATTTGGTAAATGCTGATGAACTACAGATTAAGATGGCTCAAGGTGCTAAGCCAGGAGAAGGTGGGCATTTACCAGGTCGTAAGGTAAGTGAAGAGATTGCAAGAGTTCGTCATACTTCACCAGGTATTGATTTGATTTCGCCACCACCTCACCATGATATCTATTCAATTGAGGATTTAGCACAGCTAATCTTTGATCTTAAAAATGTTAATCCTAAAGCTAGAGTAAGTGTTAAGCTAGTATCTAGAATCGGTATCGGTACCATTGCAGCAGGTGTATCTAAGGCTCATGCAGATATGATCTTAGTCTCTGGTTATGATGGTGGAACAGGAGCGGCACCACTTACTTCTATTAAGCATACAGGATTACCTTGGGAGTTAGGATTATCTGAGACTCACCAGGTATTGGTTAAGAATAACCTAAGAGGTAGAGTAAGAGTACAGGCAGATGGTCAGATGAAGACTGGTAGAGATATTGCAATTGCTGCTTTATTAGGAGCAGAAGAGTATGGATTCTCTACAAGCTCACTAGTTGTACTTGGATGTATTATGATGAGAGCTTGCCATAGTAATACTTGTCCCGTAGGTGTAGCTACTCAGAACCCAGAGTTACGTAAGAGATTTAATGGAAAGGTAGAAGACTTAATTAATTTCTTTACTTTCATTGCTCAAGAGATGAGAGAGATTATGGCAGAATTAGGCTTTAGAAGTGTTGATGAGATGATTGGTAGAGTAGACAAGCTTGAGATGAATGACGCTATTAAGCATTGGAAATCTCAAGGAATAGATTTAACTAAGATTCTACATCAACCAACCTTACCTAAGAAGATTGCTAATAGATGTGTAGAGGCTCAAGACCATGGTATCGATGATATCCTTGACCGTAAGTTGATTGAACTGGCTCAACCTGCTTTAGAAAAGGGTGAGAAGGTAGAGTTAGATCTTGATATCTATAATGTAAATCGGACTGCAGGAACTATGTTAAGTGGTGAGATTGCTAAGCATTATGGTGCTAAAGGATTAGCTGATGATACAATTAATATCAACTTTAAAGGTTATGCAGGACAGAGTTTTGGTACCTTTGGTATGCAGGGATTGACTTTAAACTTAGAAGGTCAAGCAAATGACTATATTGGTAAAGGGTTATTTGGTGCTAAGGTTATTATCAAGAAGCCTCAAGCCTCTGACTTTAAAGCTCATGAGAATATCATCGGTGGTAATACTATCCTTTATGGAGCAATTCGTGGACAGTTATATATGAATGGTATCGCTGGTGAGCGTTTTGCTGTAAGAAACTCTGGAGCTTCTGCAGTGGTTGAAGGTGTAGGAGACCATTGTTGTGAGTATATGACTGGTGGTAGAGTAGTAGTCTTAGGTGAGACAGGTCGTAACTTCGGTGCTGGTATGAGTGGTGGTATTGCTTATGTTTATGATATTGATGGTGGGTTTGCAGATAGATTAAATACAGGTATGGTAAATATAGATCAATTAGATGACCATGATGTAGTAGAACTTAAGACTCTAATCGAAAATCATGCTAATTATACTGATAGTGAACGTGCACAAGAGATTTTAGCTGATTGGGATAATAACTTAAGTAAATTCGTGAAGGTCATTTCTCCAGCTTACAAGCAATTGTTGGCTAAGAGTAGGAAGGAGGCAGAATAATGGGGAAATTAGGAGGATTTTTAGAATTTGATCGTGAACCAAGAAAGAAGCGTAGTGTAGAAGAAAGGGTTAAAGATTATAAACAGGTCTATGAGCCTATCGAAGAGGATTATATTACTAGACAGAGTGCTAGATGTATGGACTGTGGTGTTCCTTTCTGTAGCTTCTCCTGTCCAGTAAATAATTTAATGCCAGAGTGGAATGATCTTGTTCATAAGGGTGAATGGGAGCAAGCATTAGAGAACTTACACAGTACAAATAACTTCCCAGACTTTACAGGGCGAGTCTGCCCTGCCCCTTGTGAGGGAGGATGTGTTTTGGGGATTAATGATGACCCAGTATCTATTAAGAATATCGAATTCTCTATCTCTGAAAAGGGATGGAAAGAAGGGTTAATTAAACCTCAACCACCTAAAGTTAGAACTGGAAAGAAGGTTGCTGTAGTGGGATCTGGAGTGGCAGGTTTAGCAGCTGCTCAACAATTAAATCGAATGGGACATTCAGTAACTGTCTTTGAACGTGATGATAAGGCAGGTGGAATGTTAGTCTATGGAATCCCAGATTTCAAGATTGAAAAATGGGTTGTAGAGCGCCGTGTAAATCAGATTAAAGAAGAGGGAGTTAAGTTTGTCTTCAATACTGAGATTGGTACAGATTATCCTGCTGAGAAGTTAGAAGCAGAATTTGATGCAGTTGTGTTAACTGGTGGAGCTAGAGAGGCAAGAGATTTACCAGTGCAAGGTCGTAACTTAGATGGTATCCACTATGCAATGGACTTCTTAACTCAACAAAATAGTATCAATGCTGGTAAGGAGGTTCCAGCAGAAGATAGAATAAATGCTAAAGGTAAGAAAGTACTTGTCATTGGTGGTGGAGATACAGGTGCAGACTGTGTAGGAACTTCTACTAGACAAGGTGCGGAAGTTGTTTATCAGATTGAGTTATTAGATAAACCAGCAGAAGAGAGAACTACAGATAACCCTTGGCCACAGTACCCTCAAATCTTAAGAACATCTACTTCTCATCAAGAGGCTGAAGCCTTTGCTAAAGATGAAGACTTTGGTGTAAGAGAATGGTCTATTGCAACTAAAGGATTTGAAGGTGATGGAGAAGGTAATGTTAGTAAATTCAAGGCTGTCAAGGTTGAATGGGCTGAAGATGAAAATGGTAAGAAGCAAATGAAGGAGATTGAAGGTAGTGAATTTACTTTAGATGTAGATTTAGTACTATTAGCTATTGGTTTTGTTCATCCTGAGCATAAAGGAATGTTAGAGCAATTAGATATAGAGTTTGATGGACGTGGAAATGTTCAGACAGATGGTAGTTATCAAACTAGTAAATCTAAGGTCTTTGCTGCTGGAGATATGAGAAGAGGTGCTTCTTTGATTGTGTGGGCAATTAGAGAAGGACGAGATGTAGCGGAAGCAGTGGACGGATATTTAATGTATTAAATATCCGTCACGAAGGGTCTTGATTTGTAGACCCGAAGGGAATAAAAAAACTTAATGTATTAAATATCCGTCACGAAGGGTCTTGGTTTGTAGACCCGAAGGGAATAAAAAACTTAATGTATTAAATATCCGTCACGAAGGGTCTTGATTTGTAGACCCGAAGGGAATAAAAAACTTAATGTATTAAATATCCGTTACGAAGGGTCTTGGTTTGTAGACCCGAAGGGAATAAAAAACTTAATGTATTAAATATCCGTTACGAAGGGTCTTGGTTTGTAGACCCGAAGGGATGATAGATAACTAATAAATTCAATTAAATAAGTAATAGATAAAAGAGGGCATTTAGCCCTCTTTTTCATATTGAAGGTAAGACTTAATGGGGATATTGCGACACTTTAAGTTTTAGCTACGGGTTTTAACCCGTAGTGTAACATATCACCATCACCACAGGTTGAAACCTGTGGCTAGTA
>NZ_JBSQYM010000147.1:0-13482 GCF_055140805.1 Orenia sp. | reverse complement strand
TATGAGAAACGTAAGCGAAAAACAACTTTAGACAGATTGATGGAATATACTATTCCATTGACTAATTGTCAAAATTCGGCTTAAGTTAACGCGTATGAATGAAATATAAAAAATCGGTTGTCAGGAATCTGGAATCAGCATAATTCAGAGCTTTCTGATTCTAGATTCTTAAAATTGTATCTTTAGCTATAACTAGTGTTAATCACAAAGTTCATTGTTGAAGCATTTTATTGTATAAATATGTGAATTCAAACTGAAACTTAATGGATATATTGGGACTGTTTTAGGAATCAGGAGTCAGAAACCAGTTATCAGTAAAACAGACTGATTCCAGATTCCTGACACGAAAGTGTACCATTATCCCTATATAGCATTATCGCTAAATTTTATTCTAGATTCACGAACCTATATAATCAAACAACTATATAAAACTCAACATTTTCATCATAATTTAAAAATAATAATATCATTTTTATAAAATAAAGACAAAAACTTTATATTTTTATAAATTTATTAGTATTTATCTTCTTTTTCTATTAATATTAGCAGGTAAAATCAATCTTTTATCTAATATAATATTAAGACCAGAGACTTTGTTCCCAAGATACATTACCCAAGCTTTAGAAAAATTAACAAGGGGGATTGAAATGAGGAAGAATAATATTAAAAAAAGTATAGGTAATAGGATAATATTAACCTTATCATTAGTTTCTATAGTAGCTTTTGTTTTAATTGCTTTGATTTCAAACCACATTGTAAGCACTAGGGTCTTTAATTTGGTTGATAATGATACACTTGAGAGTGTAGAAAGAAATGCTACTTTCTTAGAGAACTGGTTTAATGAAAGAAAGAGACAGATAGAGAGTTATGCAGCTATCCCAGCTTTGAAGAATTTAGAGGCAGATAAGAGTGAATTTCCTAGAGCTGCCTACTTTGTAGCTAAGAGACTACAAAAAGATCAAGGTATCTTTGAAGAGATTTTTGTAACAAATAAAGCCGGATACACCTATGGAGCTGATGCTAATGTAACTGAGTATGATTTAAGTGGGAGAGCTTACTTTTCAAAAGTAATGAAGGGTGACACAGTACTCTCTAAACCATTGATTTCAGTAGGTACTGGAAATGCTGTTGCAGTCTTGGCTACCTCTATTAAAAATCCTGAAGGTATCTTTAGTGGGCTGTTAGGAGCCACATTAAATTTGAATAATTTAAATAAAATTATCGCTAATTTTAGGGTAAATCATGAAGATTCATATTCTTTTATAGTATCTAATGAAGGTCAAGCTATTGCCCATCCTAATCCTGAGTTTATATTAGAGGGAAATTTAAAGGATATTCCTGGTATTAAAGAGGTAGCAGATGATATCTTAAACAATAGTTCTGGAAGGGTTAATTATACCTTTGAAGGTGTTAATACTTATACCTATTTTGCTGAAATTCCAGGTACAGATGGTTGGAAGCTACTAACTAGAGTACCAAAAGAATTTATTTATGGACCTATAAATAAAGTTAGGAATAATTTAATTATTATGCTAGTCTTTACATTATTGATTCTAATTGGTGTTGGTCTTTACTTAGGTAGATATATAAGTAAACCTTTTAAATCCTTAACAGCCTATAGTAAAGATATTGCAGATAAGGACTTATCTAAATCTTTAGATAAGGATTTATTAGATAGAGATGATGAGTTTGGTATCTTAGCTCAATCTCTTAATAAGATGAATATAAACCTTAATGAGATAATCAATAATATAACATTAGATGTAGAGAACCTATCAGCCTATAGTGAAGAGTTATCTGCATCTGCTGAAGAGGGAAATGCTACAATAGAGAATAGCAATAGCTTAATTGAAGGCATTTCAACTGGGATCCAACAGATATCAGTAAATATAGAGGAGGTAGCTTCTCTTTCCCAACAGGTTAATTCTCAAGTAAATGTAGGTAATGATAATATTAGTGATACCAATAAAAGTATTGAAGAGATTAATAAATCAATTCAAGATACCGTAGAAATTATTACTGGATTGGATAATAACTCTAAAGAGATTGGTAAAATAGTTGAACTGATTACCAACATAGCAGAACAGACAAATTTACTGGCCTTAAATGCAGCAATTGAAGCAGCTAGAGCAGGAGAACATGGTAGAGGTTTTGCAGTTGTAGCAGATGAGATTAGAGACTTGGCAGAAGAGACAGCTAAAGCAACCGATGATATTGCTACTCTGGTTAAAAAGACCCAACAGAGGTCAGCCAAAGGTATTAAAGCTGTAAGAAAGACTGAAGAAATGGCAAAAGAAGGTAAAAACATTGTTCAAAAAACAGGAAAAGTATTTAAGGAGATTGAAAAATCTATAGAAGAGACCACTACTCAAATCGAGCATACTGCTATAGCTTCTAGTAATTTGGCTCAAAATAGTGATGGTGTGGCTAGTGCCTCTAATGATATTAAGAGTATGTCTGATGAAATAAATCACTCATCACAAGAATTAAATACAATGGCACAGAAGTTACAAGATTTAGTCAGAGAATTTAAATTATAAAATAGAACACCCACTTGATAGCTCTCAAGCGGGTGTTCTTTATTTAATCATCTATATTTTTATAAATTTAAACATTATAGTTTATGCGAAGATAGCCTAAACCAAATCTATTAGCATAAACTCAGCACCTACTTCGGTACCTATGCTCAACTCAAACTCCTCCCTTATTCTTAAACTATCACCTCGACTTAAATTATAATCTTCATTTATAAGCAATTCTCCTTTAATCACAAATAAATAGAGCTTACGCCCCCAATCATGGCGATAAGTAATCGATTCTCCTGCTTCAAAAACACTTAAATATAAGTCAATATCTTGGTTAATCTTAATAGTTCCTTCCTTATCATGGCCTGAAATTACAGGAAGGAGGCGATTTAACTGATCCTTTTTGCCAAACTTTCGCTTTTCCCAGCTAGGCTCTAAATTCTTTACTTCAGGCTCAAACCAGAGTTGTAAAAAGTGTACGGCCTCATCATCAGAATAATTATACTCTAAATGTTCTATTCCAGTCCCAGCAGTTATCCTCTGTACTCCTCCAGCTTCAATCAAACCATTATTACCCAGACTGTCTTGATGACCAAGCACACCATCTATAACATAAGTAACAATTTCTATATTATTATGAGGATGCATTTCAAAGCCTTCCCCTGCTTTTATAATATCATCATTCAAAGCACATAAGCTTCCAAAACAATAATTATTAGGGATGCAATACTCCCCAAATGAAAAACTCAAATTACTCTCTATCCAATCTCTTTTAACTCTGTAACGATTTTTTGATGGAATTACTTCAATCACACTAATCGCCTCCTTTATTATTAATTTATCCCTTTTAGTAAATTTTCATTAATTAAGCTACTTGTAATAAAACTGATACAATAGAGAGATATTGTGACACTTTCGTGTCGAGTGTGAGCTATGAGTGTGAGTGTGTGTAAAACTTCTTTTTATTGGGGGTTACTCACACTCACACACCCACTCACGCTAATTTTAAAAGTGTCGTAATATCCCTATTAACAGACACTACCTCAAATTCTAATTAATATAACAACTAATTATAGCAAAATTAAATAAAATTCTATTTTACTGTTGACATCACCAAATATACCCTATATAATCATTATAACAAAACTAAGTAATTCCTATCGGAATACAAGGAATTAAATAAGTCATGTAACGGAGGTAAGTTGATGATTGAAATCAAAGAGATTTATAAAAGCTTCAAACAAAAAGATGGCTCACAATTGACTGTACTTAATAATATAAATTTTACTATTAAAGAAGGAGAATTTATATCTCTATTGGGTCCTTCAGGTTGTGGAAAGTCTACCCTATTAAATATTGTATCTGGCTTAGAAGAAGCAAACTCTGGTGAGATACTTGTCGATGGTACTCCTATTGAAGGTCCAGGTTCAGATAGAGGGGTCGTCTTTCAAGAATCGGCACTCTTTCCTTGGCTTAATGTATTAGATAATGTTAAATTTGGCTTAAAGAATAAGAAGATAACAGAGGATGAAATCAATGAAACTGCATTAAAGTACATAAAAAAGGTACATCTAAGCAAATTTAAGGAATCTTATCCTCACCAATTATCAGGAGGGATGAGACAAAGGGCTGCTATTGCTAGAGCATTGGCTATGAATCCGAAGATATTATTGATGGATGAGCCCTTTGGGGCCTTGGATGAACAGACCAGAATGATGCTCCATTATGAGTTACAAAAGATTTGGCTAGAGACAAGAAAGACGATTCTTTTTGTAACCCATAATATCAGAGAGGCTGTACAACTATCTGATAGAATCATTGTCTTTGGTACACAACCAGGTAGAATCAAGGAAGTCTTTGAAGTTAAAGCAGCAAGACCTCGTAGTAAAAATAAAGGGTATCTATTAGAACTAGAAAATAGAATTTTAGATGTATTAAAAGAAGAGATAGAGAAAGTAATGAAGGAGGAAATGGGTGATGAATACCACTTTGAAGAGGGGTCTCTTCCTTGGGATCCTGATCGTAATATGGGAAGTCATATATAAGTTACAGATCTGGCCACCAATTCTCTTCCCATCACCAATACAGGTTGGGGAGACATTATATTTAGGAATTATCGATGGTTCTTTTATCACCTCTTTAGGAGATAGTTTTAAGAGATTATTAATTGGCTATGGTCTTGCTTTAATCATTGGTACTGTCTTGGGGCTAATTATAGCCTCTTCTAAATTAATGGAGGATACCTTAGGGAGCTTAGTATTGGCTTTACAAAGTGTCCCTTCTATTGTCTGGCTTCCTTTAGCCATCTTATGGTTTGGGATGGGAGAAGCAGCCATTATCTTTGTAGTAGTCTTAGGCGGTACTTGGAATATGGTAATTAATGCTTCCACTGGAATTAAGAATGTCCGCCCTCTCTTGCTTAAAGCTGCTAAGACTATGGGAATTACAGGCCATAACCTATTCTTTAAAGTCACTATTCCAGCAGCAATCCCACACTTAATTACTGGAATGAGACTATCTTGGGCCTTCTGCTGGCGTGCTTTGATGGCTGGAGAGCTATTAGGTAGTGGTAATGGCTTAGGACAGATTCTAATGTGGGGGCGAGAGATGGGTAATATGAGTATGGTAATTTCAATTATGATCATTATTGCTACTTTAGGTAGCTTAACTGATGGAATCATCTTCAAACCTCTAGAAGACAAGATTCTAGAGCGTTGGGGACTAGTAAAGAGATAGTGATGAGTTATGAGTTATGAGTTACGAGTAAAGGAGTAAAGGATAAAGGCTTTATAATATTTTAGACTTTACTGCTCACTCGTCACTGAATTTAAACAAGGAGGAAATAACAATGAATAAAAAAACTATATTAATATCAATTTTATTAATCAGTATCTTGGTGATTACTGGTTGTGGAAATAAATCTACAGATACAACGGCTAAGGTCAAGGAGATTACTATCGGTTACTTCCCTAATCTAACTCATGCTCCAGGAATTGTAGGGGTAGCTAATGGTAGTTTTGCAAAAGAATTTGATGGAATCAAGATTAATGTTAAAACCTTTCCAAAGGGTTCATTATTTATGGATGCTATGGCGACTGGTCAAGTTGATATCGGTTATGTAGGTCCAGGCCCTGTCTTAAATCGTTACTTACAAGGTGCAAAGGTTAAAGTCTTAGCCAGTGCCAGTGTTGGAGGCAATGTATTAGTAGCTAATGGGGACAGTAAAATCTCCTCCCCTGCTGATTTAGCCAATAAAACTATTGCTACTCCTGGCTTTGCTTGTAGCCATGACCTCTTATTAAGAAGATTCTTATGGGATAACAAGCTGAAGATGGAGAAACGGGGAGGAAATATCAAACACATTTTACAAAAACCAGCTACTATGATGGGACTCTTTAAGCAAGGGCAGATTGATGCTGCTGCCGTCTCAGAACCTTGGGCTGCTGTGATGGAAGAGAAGATTGGTGCTAAAATCTTAGTAAATTGGGATGAGATGCCTTGGGGTGGTCAAATGCCAGCTACTGTCATCGCTACTACCGATGAATTTGCTGAAAATCATCCTGAATTGGTCAAAAAGTTCTTAAAAGTAAATGAAGAGACTATCAACTTTATCAAAAATAATCGAGCAGAAAGTTTAAAGCTAATGCAACAAGAGATTAAGAGAATCACTAAACAAGAACTAGCTATTGATATCTTAGATAGAGCCTTAACTCGAACTAAACTCACTTCTGATATCGATCCTCAAATCATCCAAGAGTTTGCTAATATCTCTGGAGAATTAGGTGCTATTAAAGGAAGTACTGATATCACAGGATTGGTTGATACATCTTTTCTAGAAGCAATTAAATAATGATAAAGAATAATAACATTATAATGTAGGGACTGGTCGCGACCAGTCCCTACTCAATTAATTTTAGATAACAACACCTCTCAATTGAAATAAAAAGGAAAGGAAGATAATTATGAAAATCGCTAATAACATCTTAGATTTAATCGGTAACACCCCTATTGTTAAATTAAATAGAATAGTCCCTAAAGATGTTGCTGATCTTTATCTCAAGCTAGAATATTTCAATCCTACTAGAAGTGTAAAGGCTCGCCCTGCCTATAATATGATTAAACAGGCTGAAATTGACGGTCTTCTCAAAACAGGTGGTACTATTATTGAGCCTACCAGTGGAAATACTGGAATTGGTTTAGCAATGGTCGCAGCCGTTAAAGGGTATCGAGCTGTCTTGGTAATGCCTGCATCAGCCTCCCAAGAGAGAATCTCTCTGATGAGAGCCTATGGTGCTGAGGTTATCTTAACCCCTGCTGATCAAGGAATGACTGGTGCTGTAAAAAAGGCAGAGCAGTTATTAACTAAGTTGAAAAACTCTTTTATGCCTAATCAATTTACTAATCCTGCTAACCCTAATGCTCATCGTCATACTACAGCTAGAGAGATAATCAATGCCTTTGATTCTAAGTTAGATCTTTTTGTCAGTACTGCTGGAACTGGAGGAACAGTCTCAGGTACTGGTGAAGAGTTAAAAAAAGAGATAGATGATCTCAAAATCTATATCGTAGAATCAGAGAACTCCCCTGTTATCTCTGGTGGACAGTCAGGAAGTCATAAGATCCCTGGAACTGGTCCTGGATTTATCCCAGAAACTCTAAATAGAGATATCTATAATCGAGTTTATCGAATTGATGATGAAGATGCTTTAGAGACAGCTAGATTATTGGCTACTAAGGAAGGAATCTTGGTTGGGCCCTCAGCAGGGGCAGCAGTCTGGACTGCTATCCAAGCAGCTAAAGAGCTTGGAAAAAACAAGACTATCTTAGCCATGGCTCCTGACACAGGAGAGAGATATTTAAGTACAGACTTATTTTAAAAGTCTATATAGGTTCGTGAATCTAGAATAAACTTTAGCCATAATGCTATACTTTCGTGTCGGTGTGAGTGAGTAGTTTGAGTGTGTGTGAAGTGCCTTTCTATTGAATTTCACTCACACTCCCACACCAACTTACACTTATAAAAAGTATCGCAATATATCCATTAAGTTTCAGTTTGAATTCACATAACTATAAATCAAAAAGCTACCTTGAAGGCAGCTTTTGATTTATTTATCTATTTACTTACCTAAAAAACCCACTATTATTGCTATACAATCCTATCTAGCTAAAAAGAGGCATGAACAAGAACAATAAAATAATTAACCATAATAATTCATTATCACCATAGTCACCCATTATCTATCCCCCCTTTTCTCTCAATTTAATATATCATATGAAGTAGAAGATAATATTGTTAATTATAATAGACTGACATCCCAATTAAAGTATATATGATATTTTTTTAAAAGATAAAATACTCTAATAATATTTTAATATCAGAACAAAATAATAATATTATTCATCTTTCTAGAGACTTAATATAGACTCAATCAATTTAAAATTATAGTAATTATTTTTAATTATAAAAAGGTAAATAAATGCAACTATCGAATATATAATATAAAACTTATGTAATTGATAAACTTTTATGGAGTTGATAAATTATGAAAAATAACAACATATTATTAGAAAGTGGAACTGGAGAGTTAGAAGTATTAAAGTTCAAAGTTAAAGGAGTATTTTATGCTATCAATGTAATTAAGGTCAAAGAGATTTTAAAAGCCAAACTGGAATCCATTCAACCACTTCCATCACAACCAAAAGCAGTAAGAGGAATAACTAATATTCGCGGAGAAGTTATTACCCTAATTGATTTAAGAGAGTATTTAAGCCCTGAAATTAGTTACAACGAGAATGAAAATGAACTTCTAATGATTTTAACTGAGTTTAATAACATTAAACTCCTTTTTGCTGTAGACCAAGTAATAGGAATCTCTAGATTGAAATGGAGTGATATTCAAGAGCCAAATAACCTAATGGGTAATTTAGTCAATGGAATTATCAAATCCGAGGATCAGTTAGTTAACTTTCTTGATTTTGAAACAATACTCACAAATATCAAACCTGATATGGCAATGAACATAAGTAATTATGAAGTTGATAAGACCTTAAAAGAGAAGAGAAGAAATGTTACTTTAGCCATCGCTGATGATTCACCAACTATTCGAGAAATTTTGAAAAAGACACTCTATGAAGCTGGCTATGAGACTTTAAGAGTTTTTAATGATGGGCAACAGCTCTTAAATTATTTACAAGAACTTAAGGATAAAGAAAAAGATGTCTCTTATTACATCCAAGGAATTATAACCGATATAGAGATGCCTAAAATGGATGGACATACTCTTGTTAAAAATATCAAAAATGATAAGACCTTAAGAGAGATTCCTACATTAATTTTCTCCTCCTTAATCACTGAAGATCTAAGGCATAAGGGAGATGCTGTTGGAGTAGATGAACAGATTAGTAAACCAGAGATTGAAAACCTAATAAATATTTTAGATGATTTAATCTTATAATAAAGACTATTGATTAAATTAATATCTATCAATTAATAAGAGGAAGGGATATCCCTTCCTCTTATTAATTCTATCTATTCAATTCCTACTACTTCATATCCTGCCTCTTCAACTGCTGCTGTCAACTTAGCATCAGCTACCTCTGCAGACAGCTCAACGATAGCTCTATTCTCATCAGCACTCACATCAGCTGATTTTACCTCAGCAATTGCCTCTAGCTCTTTTTGTACACGCCCTGAACAATGTCCACAACTCATTCCTTCAATTCTGATAATCTTTTTCATAGACTTCTCCTCCTTAAAATTATTAGCTTCTTTATCTTTATTATCTTGAACAGTAGTAACTTTATGCTTAGGCTCAAATTTTTTCAACCTTAAAGCATTTGTCAATACTGATACTGAACTCATTGACATTGCTGCTGCTGCAATCATTGGATTGAGTAATGGTCCTCCAAAAAGATGTAATAGTCCAGCAGCAATTGGAATCCCTGCACTATTATAAGCAAAGGCCCAGAAGAGATTCTGTTTAATGTTTCTGATTGTTGCCTTACTTAATTGGATGGCTGTCACTACATCCATGATATCATCCTTCATCAAGACTATATCCGCACTCTCCATTGCTACATCGGTCCCAGAACCGATTGCTAAGCCTACATCTGCCTGTGCCAAAGCTGGTGCATCATTGATACCATCACCAACCATTGCTACCTTCTTACCACTACCCTGTAGCTTCTTGACCTCACTGGCTTTATCCTCTGGCAAGACCTCAGCTCTAACTATATCAATCCCAACTTCTTTAGCAATAGCATTGGCTGTACGCTGATTATCACCTGTAATCATTGCCACTTCAATCCCCATCTGATGAAGGGTCTTAACTGCTGTTGCACTACTCTTCTTAACTGTATCAGCAACGGCAATAATTCCAGCTAACTCTCCATCGATTGCCATAAACATCGGAGTTTTACCCTCATTGGCTAATCTATCAGAATCCTCTTGCAAGGTTATCTTTATATTTTTATCATCCATTAACTTTCTATTTCCAAGTAGAATAGTCTTATCTTCTATCTCTACCTCAATTCCATGACCTGGTATCGCCATAAAGTTATCAAGATTCTGAAACTCTACCCCTACTTCTTGGGCACCTTTAACAATAGCCTCACCTAGGGGGTGTTCAGAACCCTTTTCTGCTGAACCTGCTAATGCTAATATCTCTTCTTTAGAATATTCATTGACAGTTAGCACATCGGTAACCTTGGGCTTTCCTTCAGTAATAGTTCCTGTCTTATCAAAGACAATAGTCTCTATTTGGTGAGTAGTCTCTAGAGGAACTCCTCCTTTAATTAAGACTCCATTCTCTGCCCCTTTACCTGTACCTACCATAATCGCTGTTGGTGTTGCCAGTCCTAAGGCACAAGGACATGCAATTACCAAAACTGAGATAAAGATAGTCAAAGAAAAGACTGCCCCTGCTCCTGCCAAGTACCAAGCAACTCCTGCTAAAATAGCAATTCCAATTACTACAGGAACAAAATAGCCAGCAATTATATCCGCCATCTTAGCAATTGGTGCTTTAGATCCTTGAGCTTCTTCTACTAACCTGATAATCTGAGCTAAGGCTGTATCCTTTCCAACTTTAGTGGCCTTAAATTTAATCCTTCCATTCTTATTAAGTCCCGCCCCAATTACCTTATCACCAACCTTCTTCTCTACAGGTATACTCTCTCCAGTTAACATCGATTCATCAACAGCAGTATGCCCTTCAACGATAGTACCATCTACGGGGATCTTCTCTCCTGGTTTAACCAAGATAATATCTCCTACCTCTACCTCTTCAATAGGAATCGTCATCTCTTCACCATCATGGACAACTGTAGCAGTTTTAGCTTGCAAATCCATTAGCTTCTTAATCGCTTCTGAAGTCTTTCCTTTAGAGACGGCTTCTAAGTACTTGCCTAATAGAATTAGAGCAATAATAACCCCTGCACTTTCAAAGTATAGACTCATAGCATAGCTTGTATCTCCACTGGCTATTCTAAAGACAGCATAAATACCGTAAAGAACGGCTGCCGAAGTACCAATAGCTATCAGCGAATCCATATTAGGATGCCCTCTAAACAAAGATTTAAAACCGACAGTATAGAACTTATAACCTGCTACCATCACTGGAATAGTTAAAATTAGCTGTACCAGAGCAAAGTTCAAAGGATGTACTGTTGGCTCTACAAACTCTGGCAGTGGCAAACCTAGCATATGCCCCATGGCAATATATAACAATGGAATTGAAAAGATAGTAGCTATGATAAACTTTTTCCACAAAGTTTCTATCTCTTTATTCTTCCTTTCCTTATCGGCATCTACTCGCTCACTTGCCTCTATCTCTAGAGGCTCATATCCAGCCTTAGTAATGGCATTTTTAATCTCTGAAATCCTAGTCTGGTGGGGATTATACTTAACCAGTGCCTTCTCTGTGGCAAAGTTAACATTAACATCTTCGATTCCTTCTAACTTCTTAACCTCTTTCTCTACAGCAGCAGCACAACTGGCACAAGTCATGCCACCAATAGGTACATTTATCTCTCTTAATTCAACCTCATCTTCAACACCATAACCAGCATCTTTAATTGCTGCTTTAATATCATCTAATGTAGAAGCTGAAGCATCAAATTCTACATTTAACTTTTCAGTAGCAAAATTGACATTTGCTTCTTTGACACCAGCTACTTTATTTACATTCTTCTCTACTGCAGCTGAACAACTAGCACAACTCATCCCTGTAACCTTAATTGTCTCTGTCTGCAATGCTTTCCCCTCTGACATTCTTACCCCTCCTTATATTCATTATTTCCTTATTACTAAGAAAGTATTTTTTATTAATACCCCCTGTGGGTATCTCTTGGTTATAAGAGTATCATATTTAAGCCTAACTGTCAAGAGCAGAGAGAATATTATATAATAACACCTATTTAAGATTTAGAGTTAGATAAAATAGAGAGAGTGCGACACTTTCGTGTCGAGTGTGAGCTATGAGTGTGAGTGCGTGTAAAACTTCTTTTTATTGGGGTTTACTCACACTCACACACCCACTCACGCTAATTTTAAAACTGTCTCAATACACCTATATAACGTCATAGTTAAATTTTATTCTAGATTCACAAATCTATATAAACAAATAGCTTTGAATTTTAACTATTAAGGAATTTAATAATTAGCTTAAATTAAAACAGAGGAGGCTAATATTAGCCTCCTCTGTTTTAATTTATACCACATTGTGTAATCGTTCAACCTCTTCAATCCTATCTAGCCTCTGATTAAAATATTCTCTAGCCATCTCAAACTTCTTTAATTGCAACAAAGAACTAGCTTTATCTCCATAAATCTTCCATTCCTTACTATATGTCATCTCTAAATTAGAGTATCCCATAAACCCTAAAACATCTTTAAGAGGATATCCAAAAAAGATACCGATTTCATGGGGAAAATCATCACTTTTTAACCTTTTAACCAAAAATTGTAGATATGATTTCAAATTATAATTTTGGGGGTATCCATGATTCTTTAAAAATTCTAGAACTTCTGGCTTGCTCAATTGTTGGTCTAAAGCAGATTCATGATAAAATAGAACCTGTTTACGACCAATCTTTTGCTTCAACTCTATCATTTTAATTTCATCATAAGCTAAAATTGTACTTTTACACCTACTCCAAAATTCAGGGTTATTAAACCTAATATTTCTTAATTCAGCTGGCTTTGCCCCCATAATCGTTGCTCCAATATTCTTTAATACACATCTAATACAATCTCTAAAATTAACTTTACAATTATGATTTAACATCTTCATAGCTCCCCCTTAAATCTAAATCTTATAGTGCTCTAGCCCACTCTTTAATTAAAGTTTCAGCTTCAACCGTTATTTCCCCATCCCATTTAAAACCTGATTGAACTAACTTAGCACCTCTTTGCTCTAACTTCTCTTCTAATATATCTACCGCTTGGCAGAACATCTCACCATAAGCTGTATCTCCTGGTCCAAAAACGGCAGCTTTCTTTGTTGATAAATCAACTTGCTCTAAATTGTCATAAAAATCATAAAAATCATCTTGTAATTCTCCCGCTCCCCAAGTAGATGAACCAAATACAATTAGGTCAAAGTCTTCTAATACTCCTACATTTACATCTATAACATTTTCAACAGTAGTCTCGTAACTAGTGCTTAGTATCTCTTCTACCTTAGTTGCTAAATCCTCTGTATTTCCCATAGTTGAGCCATAAACAATAATCGCTCTCTCCATAATTAATCTCTCCTCTTCAATTTTTTGATTTTATTTAATCTCTGTACTATTATTATGTAATATTATAAAAACAGATATTGAAAACGATTTTCAATATCTGTTTTTATAATATCATCCATGTAAATGAATGTCAATATCATTTTGAATGATAACTAAGAATTTTCTTAAAAAAGAGAATCTAACAATCACCTTTAAACCTGTCTCTTATACACAT
>NZ_JBSQYM010000146.1:0-13269 GCF_055140805.1 Orenia sp. | reverse complement strand
TAATGGGGATATTGCGATACTTTTAAAATTAGCGTGAGTGGGTGTGTGAGTGTGAGTAAACCCCAATAAAAAGAAGTTTTACACACACTCACACTCATAACTCACACTCGACACAAAGTGTCGCACTATCCTTCTATAGTCTCAATATTTAGAACCTAAGATAATAACAAGTTATGGATGCTTAGCAACGAAAAAGCTTTTACTCGTTACCCATCACTCGTCACTTGTCACTAAAAAGTTGGATGATTAAAGTGTTTTTATGTTATAATTGTTAATATATTAGAGAATAAGGAGTGAGTAGTAAAATGAGTCAAACTAAGATTTTAGATGGTCGCAAAGTAGCTAAAGAGTTAGAAGCCGAGATTGGTCAAGTAGTAGAGAACCTAACTAAGCAAGGTATCACTCCAGGACTAACGGTTATTTTGGTAGGTGATAATCCAGCTTCAGAGATTTATGTATCTTATAAAGAGAAGGCATGTAAGAGGGTTGGAATCAACTCTAATTTAATTAAATTACCTGCTGAAATCAGTGAAGAAGAGTTGTTAGCAGAAGTAGAGAGGTTAAATCAAGATGATAGTGTAGATGGTATCTTGGTACAATTACCATTACCAGAGCACATAGATGAGGAGAAGGTAATCAATACTATCAGAGCAGATAAGGATGTTGATGGTTTCCATCCAATCAATATAGGTAAGCTGATGATTAATGGTAGTGGACTTCATTCATGTACACCAAGGGGAATTATGGAGGTATTACATAGATATGAGATTGAAGTAGAGGGTAAGAATGCAGTAATAATTGGTAGGAGTAATATTGTAGGTAAACCAATGGCTCAGATGCTTTTACAGGAGAATGCAACGGTAACTATCTGCCATAGTAGAACCAAAGATTTAAAGGAGCATACGCTAAAGGCAGATATTTTGGTAGCAGCAGTGGGTAGAGCTGAAGTTGTAACTGCTGATATGGTCAAAGAGGGAGCAGTTGTGATAGATGTAGGAATTAATAGAACTGAAAATGGACTACTAGGAGATGTTGAATTTGAAGGTGTTCAAAAGAAGGCAGCTGCGATTACTCCAGTACCAGGTGGAGTAGGCCCGATGACTATTGCTACTTTACTTAAGAATACTTTAAAGGCATGTCAGGAAAGAAGGGGATAAGATGTTGAGAAATAATGGAGTAACAGATCGAATCTGGTCTGTTACCCAAGTAACAAATTATTTAAAGGAGTTACTAGAGACTGATCCCAACCTCAGTCCAGTTATGCTCAAAGGGGAGATTTCTAACTTTCATCACCACTCATCAGGGCATATGTACTTTACTATCAAGGATGAGAGGACTCAGCTTAGTGCAGTAATGTTTAAAGGTTATAATCAGAGTTTAGATTTTATCCCTGAGGATGGGATGTCTGTAATTGCCGAGGGGAAGATAAGTATCTATCCTGCTAGGGGTCAATATCAGATTTATGTCCATCGAATGCAGCCTGATGGTATCGGTAGCTTACATCTAGCTTATGAGCAATTAAAGGAACGCTTGGAAAAGGAAGGCTTATTTAGAGCAGGGTTAAAGCAGGCTATTCCTAAGATTCCAGCCAAAGTAGGTGTAGTCACCTCTCCAACTGGTGCTGCTATTAGAGATATTATCAGTGTGATTAAACGGCGATTCTCCAATGTGTCACTATTGATTGCACCAAGCCAAGTACAAGGTGTGGGAGCAGAAGAGACTCTGGTTAGAGGATTGGAGCTATTAAATCAGAGTGATGTTGATGTAATAATTATCGGGCGTGGAGGAGGGTCTATTGAGGATTTATGGGCATTTAATAAAGAAAAGCTAGCTAGGGCTATCTTCAATTCTAGAATTCCTATTATCTCAGCAGTTGGTCATGAGACCGATTTTACTATCGCTGATTTTGTAGCAGATTTGCGAGCACCGACACCTTCAGCAGCAGCTGAGTTGGTAGTCTCTAATCGAGAAGAGATAGTTAAATACTTAGTCAGATTATATAATAACTTAAATAATGCTATGGATAATCGAATAAACCGTTTGAGTGATAGATTACTTAGCTTAAAGGAACGGAGAGCTCTGCGTTTACCTGAAGAGCAGATTACAGAGTATATGCAACAAGTTGATGAGTTGAGTGTGAAACTTGAGAAAGAGATTTGTGACAACCTGACTAAGAAACAAGAAAGGTTAGCAAGAGTAGTGGGGCAACTTAACTCATTATCTCCATTGAATACCTTTGCCAGAGGATATAGTTTGGCACGAAAACTTGATAGCAAAGAAGAGATTAGTTCAGTAGCACAGGTAGCAGAAGGTGAGAAGATAGAAGTTATCTTTAAGGATGGAGTCTTGGATTGTGAAGTGGAAGTAATCAAGAGTGAAGATTAAGTAAGAATTGGACAATCTTTTAGGTTGTCTTTTTTTTATTATAGGATAGCAATCAAATTTTTACAGAATAGTCCCCTGCTCTTAGACATATAATCTTACTAGCATATTGTGGAGGGGAGCGTATGTTTCTTTTGATTGAATTAAATAGAGAGAAGATCTTGCTGTTGTCTATATTTCTCTTGATATTTTTAGGATTAGGGGTTTATTTAGGGGTTTTGTTTAGAGAAGATGCTGTAATGGTTATTGATGATGAGGTCAAGGATATCTTAAACCAAGATATACAGAATATATTTAATATTAGAGATAAAGCCTTGGTAGAAGGAGATAAAGATACTTTAAAATCATTATATAATATTGAGGGTAGGACAGGACGATGGGCTTATGAACATGCTTTAAGAAAGATGAACTATTTAGAAGAATGGGGAGCTAAACAAGGTGCACAATTCAAAGATATCAACTCTCAGGTGCTTTTAAGATATGCCAAGGAGAAGGGAGATGGCTATTCAGCTACATTACTGGTCTCTACAGAGTATAAATATGTCTATCAGGACTCACCACAAAGATATAATTCCTTTAGGATTGGAGCATACCATGCTTTTGATATGATTCCTAAAGATGAGAGGTGGGTGATTAGTAAGGAATGGTATTTGGATCCAATGGATGATTCTTTAGAGTTAGATGAAGCCAAGATTGAACAAGTAAAGCAGGTCATTCTTTCAGGAGAGCCTAAGGATTTATCAAATTTAAATAAAAGAAGGCTTAAAGCAGTGGAGTATGCTGACAAGTATTGTGGAACTGCTAGTTTGCCTAAATATGGTTTTAAATATAACCCTAAATATAGAAACTTCAATTCACAAGGGGGTAACTGTGCCAACTTTGCTTCACAGATATTATATGAGGGAGCAGGGTTTAGAAAGAATCGTGCCTGGAATTATGAGAGGGGAAGAGGTAGTAAGGCATGGCTAAATGCCCATGGTTTTAATCAGTATATGACCTATAGTGGTCGAGCATCCATGATTGCCCATGGTACTTATGATCAGGTTCTAAAGTCATCCTATAAGCTATTGCCAGGAGATTATGTCGCCTATGAAAAGAAGGGAAAGGTTGACCATATATCAGTGGTAACTGGATTAGATTCTAAGGGCTATGCTTTAGTCAATTGTCATAACTCTGATAGATATCGAGTTCCTTGGGATATAGGCTGGAATAAGAAAGGGGTTAAGTTTCGCTTGGTTCGTGTACATTATTGAAAAGAATAGAGTTGGACTTTAGATAGAAAAAGTGACATTTAGGAGGTAGGTGGGTAGGGGTTAGGAAAAACTATCTAACCACCTAACTACCAAATACCTAACTATAAGTTTCAGTGTGATTTGTAGGGAATGGTCGTGACCGTTCCCTACTGATTATATATAATTAGGTGTTTTTATGTATAATAAAGAATATTTAATCAATTTTCAAAGAATCACTTGCAACAGTGACAAACATATGTTATTATAATTCTGGCAAAATAGAATAACGTGTCGGATGAATGTTACAGGAGAAAAGCTTAAGCTTTGCCGACGGGGCAAGTCTATAGTGTCCGACTATAGATGAAACTCTCAGGTGAAATACTGTAACTGGACGACGCTCTGGAGAGACTCATAAAGAGCACCGAAGGAGTAACCTGATTAATTCAGGGTAATCTCTCAGGTAAAAGGACAGGGTAAAGGACAGATATAAAACTGGTGGGTAGGATATAGGTTTTAGGGGTTAGAAGTTTAGTAACTAACTACCCAAACACCTAATTAGCTAACTACCTTTATTTGTCTTTCTCCAGAGTCTAAGCCAGAGTGGTTTAGATTTTTTTTATTTGTAGGGAAATGTATTAAGAATAATAAGAGGAGGAAGAGATATGGGATCATTACAAGAGTTTTTTAGTGGTATGAGTAGTTTGGTCTGGGGACCACCAATGTTAATTTTATTGTTAGGAACAGGAATTTATTTAACTATTAAATTAAGAGGAGTTACTTTAACTAAAATTCCTCATGCAATTTCTTTAATCTTTACAAAGGATAAGGATACTAGTGAAGGTGATGTATCGGCTTTTGAGGCTTTGGCTACAGCTCTATCATCAACAATTGGAACTGGTAATATTGCAGGGGTAGCTACTGCTATTGCGGTAGGTGGACCAGGAGCTGCTTTTTGGATGTGGATGGCTGCTTTGGTAGGAATGGCTACTAAGTTTGCTGAAGGTGTATTGGCTGTTAAATATCGTGTTAAGAATAAAGCTGGAGAGATGGCTGGAGGTCCAATGTATTATATCCAAGAAGGATTAGGAGAGAAATGGAAGCCATTATCAATCTTCTTTGCAGCCTGTGGAGTAATGGTAGCATGGCTTGGAATTGGTGCTACAGTACAGGCAAATTCAATGGCTGATGCTTTAAATGCTAACTTTGGGATTAAACCTTTATATACAGGAATTGTCTTATCAATCTTGGTTGGAGCAGTAGTATTAGGTGGAATTAAAAGAATTGCCAAGGTGGCAAGTAAGATTGTTCCGTTGATGAGTGTAATCTATATTGGAGGAACCTTGTATATCATCCTTTCTCATATCGGTCAATTGCCTGCTGCTGTTGCTTTAATTATAGACTCTGCTTTTAATGGACAGGCAGCTATTGGTGGATTTGCTGGGGCAGGGGTTATGTTAGCTCTTAGAAAGGGAATCTCAAGGGGAATCTTCTCTAATGAGGCAGGATTAGGAAGTGCACCAATTGCTCATGCTGCTGCTAAGACAGATAATCCAGTAAGACAGGGATTAATTGCTATGTTGGGAACTTTAATTGATACTATTATTATCTGTAGTTTAACAACATTAACCATTATTATGACTGGTGTCTGGAATAATGGAATGACTGGGGCTGCTTTGACAACAGAAGCCTTTAATGTAGGTATGCCTGGACCAGGTGGGTTGGTAATAGCTATTGGGATTATCTTCTTTGCTTTCTCTACAACACTAGGCTGGTGTTATTATGGAGAGAAATGTATTGAATATTTATTAGGAACTAAAGCAGTTATACCTTATAAATTTATCTATATTCTCTGTATCTTAATGGGGGCTACTGTCAAGTTAGAGTTGATTTGGGCTATTTCCGATGTAGTAAATGGCTTGATGGCATTTCCTAACTTAGTGGCATTGCTAGGTTTATCAGGAGTAGTAATTAGTATGACTAAAGATTATTTTAATAATATTAATATAGAAAAGTCAGAAGAAGTAAAAACTATTGCTTAGTTAAATTCAAAGGTTGCCTTAAGTTTATAATGATAAATTTACTAGCCACAGGTTTCAACCTGTGGTGATGATGACATGTTACACTACGGGTTAAAACCCGTAGCTAAAACTTAAACTGTCGCTATATATCCATTAAGTTTCATTTTAAATTCACAGGCTTATAAACTAAATTATAGATTAAATTTATAAAATTAGTATTTTTAGGTATACTAAGATGTATTAGTTTGAGCAGAAGTATAAGTTTAAATCTAATCATATCCAGAGTAATTTAGCCATCCTTAAACTTAAACTTAAGCTTAGACTGAGCCTTAATATATGAAGGTGATAGAGTAGCAATCTAGAAGTAATTATACTGTAGTATTGTAAAGAAGGAGATGAATTTTGATGGGTAATAAATCGGAATTGACTTTTGAAGAAGCACTAAACCAATTAGAAGAAGCTGTTGACAATTTAGAAAAAGGAGAGTTAACCCTAGCTAATTCTTTAGAAGAGTTTGAATTGGGTGTTAAGTTAACTAAGTTTTGTTCTGATAAATTAGAGCAGGCCCAAGAGAAGATAGAGATTATAAAAGAAGAGAATGGTAAGGTTATAATAGAAGACTATAATTATCAAGGTGAAGGAGTAGAATAATGGATATTAAAGGATTTATCAAAGAAAAGAGCCAACTAATTAACCAAGCTTTAGAAGATTATTTACCTAATCAAGAGATGCATCCTGCTAAATTGCATGAGTCAATGAGTTATAGTGTTTTAGCAGGTGGAAAGAGATTAAGACCAATTTTATTATTAGAAGCTAGTAAGTTAATAGGTGCTAAGCAAGAGGATGTCTTAGCTGCTGCTTGTGCTTTAGAGATGATACATAGCTATTCTTTGATCCATGATGATTTGCCTTGTATGGATGATGATGATTTTAGAAGAGGAAAGCCTACAAATCATAAGATTTTTGGTGAAGCAATAGCAGTATTGGCTGGGGACTCTTTATTGACTTATGCCTTTGAGCTTATGACTGAAGTCAAGAATATTTCGCCAGATAAGGTCTTATTGGCTATCAAAGAATTGGCTAGAGCCTCTGGAAATAGAGGAATGGTAGGTGGACAAGTTGCCGATATTATGGCAGAAGGTCAGAAAATAGATGGTCAAGAATTAGAATATATACATACACATAAGACAGGGGCTTTATTGAAGGCTTCTGTTAGAATCGGTGCTATTTTGGCTGGAGCCAGTGATGAACAGTTAGTAGCTTTAACTAATTATGCTAAAGAGATTGGTTTAGGGTTCCAAATTGTTGATGATATCTTAGATATTGAAGGTGATGCCAACAAGTTAGGTAAGGATATAGGCAGTGATTTAGATCGGGATAAAGCTACCTTTCCTGCTATCTATGGTTTAGAAGAGTCAAAAAAGATGGCTACTGCTACTTGTAAAAGGGCTAAAAAGGCGTTGGATATCTTTGGTGAAGATGCTGAGTTATTATTAAAATTAGCAGATTATATTATAGAACGAGACTATTAAAACAGTTGATAGTTGAGAGTGTATAGTTTATAGTTTTAAAGATTTTATTAACTATCAACTATCAATTATCAACTATACACTAATTAAAAGAGGGTGATTTTTATTATGGATGATCTGATATCAAAGGTCAATTCACCGCAGGATTTGAAGAGTTTATCTATTGAGAATTTATATACATTGGCTCAGCAAATTAGAGATGAGATTATTATTAACTTATCACAAACTGGAGGCCATTTAGCCTCTTCTTTGGGAGTAGTAGAGCTAACTATTGCTCTTCATGCTATCTTAGATAGCCCCAAGGATAAAATTGTTTGGGATGTAGGTCATCAGGCTTATGCTCATAAGATATTAACAGGAAGAAGAGCAGACTTTCAGAGTCTAAGAAAGCTAGATGGGATAAGTGGATTCCCCAAGCGTGCTGAAAGTGTTCATGATCAGGTAGATGTGGGTCATAGTAGTACTTCGATTTCATCGGCTTTAGGAATTGCCTGTGCCCGTGATATCAAAGGTGATGATGATACCGTGGTAGCTGTAATTGGAGATGGGGCATTGACAGCTGGAATGGCTTTTGAGGCGTTAAATCATGCTGGTCATTTGCAAAAAGATATGATAGTTATCTTAAATGATAATGAAATGTCTATCTCTGAAAATGTAGGGGCTGTCTCCAACTATCTAGATAAATTAAGAACTAACCCTAAGATTCATCGTGCTAAAAGAGATTTGGGTCATCTGATTAATTCTATCCCAGCCTTTGGGGATCAGTTATTAAAGACAGCAAATAAAGTTAAGAATAGTTTAAAGTATCTACTTGTATCAGGTATTTTATTTGAAGAGTTTGGTTTTACTTATTTAGGCCCTATTGACGGACATAATATTAGAGTTTTACAAGAGCATATTAAAGATGCTCAAAAGATTGGTGGTCCTGTTTTAATTCATGCTATTACCACTAAAGGAAAGGGATATACTCCTGCTGAAGAAGAACCAGCTAAATTTCATGGAGTAGGCCCTTTTAATATTAGAACAGGAGAAAAAAAGGATAAGAAGAAGAAAAGCACATATACTAATGTTTTTAGTCAGACTTTAATCTCTTTGGCTAAAGATGATAGTGATATTGTAGCGATTACAGCAGCTATGCCTTCAGGAACTGGATTGAATAAATTTGCTCAAGAGTTTCCCAAGCGTTTTTATGATGTAGGTATAGCTGAGCAACATGCAATAACTTTGGGAGCTGGTTTAGCGCTAAATGGTGTTAAACCCTTTGTTACTTTATACTCTACTTTCTTGCAACGGGGTTATGATCAGGTAATGCATGATGTCTGTATTCAGAATTTACCTGTTAAGTTAGCAATTGATCGTGCTGGAATTGTTGGAAGGGATGGGGAGACTCATCAAGGTGTCTTTGACTATGCTTTCTTACGCCATCTGCCTAATATGACAGTAATGGCGCCTAAAGATGAGAATGAATTAAGGGCTATGATTAAATTGGCTGCTAACTATAATAAACCGATTGCTCTTAGATATCCACGGGGAGAAGTTATTGGTGTAGAAAAGGTAGATGTAGATGATTTAGAAGTAGGAAAAGCAGAGGTCTTACGGGAAGGTAAGGATGGGGCTATCTTAGCTATAGGCTCTATGGTCTATCCTACCTTAGAAGTTGCTAATGATTTAGCTACAGTAGGGATAGATTTGACTGTGGTTAACAGTCGCTTTGTTAAGCCTTTAGATCAAGAGCTAATTTTAGGTCTAGCTAATCAATTCAAGAGGATTTTTACTATAGAAGAGCATGTTCTACAGGGAGGCTTTGGTAGTGCTGTAGCTGAACTATTGGCTGATAATGATAGTAGTGTGAAATTAACACGCATAGGGCTACCTGATAAGTTTATAGAACATGGATCTAGTGGAGAACTTTTAGCTAGATATGGCTTAGATATAGAAGGACTTAAACGGCGGATTAAAGAGGTAATGCAGGAGGGGTAATATGAGCAAAAAAGAGCGATTAGATATAATATTAACTGAACGAGGCTTCTTCAAAAGTCGTTCCAAAGCTAAACGGTCGATTATGGCTGGCTTAGTCTTTGTTGATGAGCAGAAGATTGATAAGGCAGGTACTAAGATAGATTTAGAAGCAGAGATTAGAGTAAAAGGTGACTTGCACCCTTATGTAAGTCGAGGGGGATTGAAGTTAGAGAAAGCCCTTGAAATTTTCAATATCGATTTAAGTGATAAGCTAATAATCGATATAGGTGCTTCTACAGGAGGGTTTACCGATTGTGCTTTGCAAAATGGTGCAAGAAAGGTATATGCAATAGATGTAGGTTATAACCAACTAGCTTGGAAGTTACGCAGTGATGAGCGAGTGGTCTGTATGGAGAAGACCAATGCTCGTTATTTAACTTTAGAAGATATAGGAGAAGCAGGTGACTTTGGAATGACTGATGTCTCCTTTATCTCTCTAACCAAAATATTACCTGCATTAAAAGGGTTATTAAAGGATTCTGGAGAAATTGTAGCTTTGATTAAACCACAATTTGAGGCAGGACCAGAGAAGGTGGGTAATAATGGTGTTGTTAAGGATCCAGCTATCCATAAAGAGGTGATTTATAAGATCTTTAATTTTGCTAAAGAGATTGGCTTGATTCCCATTGGTCTTAATTATTCACCAATTACTGGAGGAAAGAGCCATAATATCGAATACTTATCTTATTTCACTTTAGATCAAGATTCTTCAGAGCTTGCTAACTTAGATCAGAAGATAGAAGAAATAATTGAGGTTGCTCATCAAGATTTATAATTTTAATTAATATAGATTATATAAAGGGAAGTATCTTTAATCCATATTTCTGAGGTGAATAGAAGTGAGTATTAGCGGTGGAATTAAAAGAATTGCTTTAATTGCTAACACAAATAAGGAAAAAGCTGTAAATGTAATGGAGCAGGTCTGTAATTATTTAGATACTAAAGGGAAAGATTATCTTTTAGAGGAAGCTAGTGCAGGCTTATTGAAACGAAAAGTTAACAGTAAAATTTATGAGAGATTAATTGATTTTGTTGATGTAGTTATTGTTTTTGGTGGTGATGGAACGTTTTTAAAGGCTGCGCGTACCTTTGCTAACAGTGATGTTCCGATTTTAGGAATTAATTTGGGGCAGTTGGGATTTTTGACTGATATAGAGGTAGAGATGTTAGAAGATGGTTTAGATAAATTATTAGCTGGAAAATATCAGATAGAGGAGAGAATGATTCTAGAAGGAACGGTTATTCGAGCAAATCAAAAGGTTAATCGAGTGATTGCTATTAATGATTTAGTCCTAACTAAAGGGCCCTTCTCTCGAATTATTAAATTAGAGACTTTTATTGATGGCGAGTATATTACAACCTATCCTGGTGATGGGTTGATTATAGCTTGTCCAACAGGGTCTACAGCCTATTCTTTATCTGCTGGAGGACCTATTGTCAACCCCAAGATGAAATCTTTAATTATTACTCCAATCTGTCCTCATACCTTAAATTCTCGTTCCATAGTTACTACTGAGGATGAAGAGATAGTAGTCAAAGTAGATGCTGACCATAATGAAGTGATGTTAACAGTAGATGGTCAAGATAGCTTTCCCATACTATCTGAGGATATTATTAAGATTAATAAATCTAATTTAGTAGCTAAGATGATAAAATTAGAAGGATATAATTTTTATAAGATCCTAAGGAATCGTTTACATAATAATAGGTTTTAAAGGGGGAGTCTGTGTGAAAAGTAAGCGCCATCTTAAGATTATGAGCCTAGTTCAGGATGAGGATATTCATACCCAAGATGAATTGGCTTCTAGGCTAGAAGAAGAAGGAATTGAAGTAACCCAAGCAACGGTATCTCGTGATATCAAACAATTAGGTTTGATTAAGATACCCTTAGATAATGGAGGTTATAAATATTCATTACCTCATAAGCAAAAAGACAATATTAATATAAATAGTAGAATGAAGAGAATGTTTGAGGATTCAGTAATTAATATAGATTATAGTGAAAATTTGGTTGTGATTAATACTTTACCAGGAACAGCTCAAGCAGTAGCTTCGTTAATAGATAATACAGAATGGAAGAATGTGTTAGGTACAATTGCTGGTGATGATACTATTTTATTGATTATAAAGCCTAAAAATGCTGTTATAAATGTGATTGAAAGGCTAAAGAGTCTAACGGTCTAAATGATAGAGGAGGTAAAGTCAGTGCTATCTGAGTTACTTATAAATAATTTTGCATTGATTAAAGATGTTAAATTAGAATTGACTCCAGGATTAAATATATTAACTGGGGAAACTGGTGCTGGTAAATCAATTATCATTAAAGCTCTGGATATGCTATTAGGTAGTAGAGCATCGACAGATTTTATTAGATTTGGTGAAGAGAAGGCAGTTATTGAAGGATGCTTTGATATCAAGGGAAATCTTCTTGCCAAAGGTGTATTAAAGGAACTGGGAATAGATTTATCAGATGATGATGCTTTGATTTTGACCCGTGAAATCTCAGTAAGTGGCAATAATAAATCTAGAATAAATGGGAGAGTTGTTACCTTAGAGATGGTTAAAGAGCTAACTCAATATTTAATAGATATTCATGGGCAACATGAACATCAGTCATTACTAAATCCTGAAGACCATTTAAGATTTTTAGATGAGTTTGGTGAGAGAGAATTGATATCACTTAAAGAAAGTTTAAAAGAGTTATATAGCAAATGGCAAGAGAAGAAGAATAGATTAAATAAGATAAACTATAACGAAAAAGAGAGAGAGAGAAGGATTGATTTATTAGAGTTTCAAATCAATGAGATTGAACAAGCAGATTTGAAGTTAGGAGAAGATGAAGAGTTATTAGAAGAGAAAAAGAGATTGAGTAATGCTGAAGAGTTGAGCATTACTGTTAGCAAAGCATATAATTCTCTATATCAAAGTGATTTTGAACAGACTGCTATTATTGATCAGATTAAGCAGTTCTCTAAAGAAATTGATAGTCTAGTAAAGATAGATAATAGCTTAGAGGAGATTGCTGAAAGTTTAAGAAATGTCAATTATGAGTTAGAGGATATCTCTTTTAGATTAAGAGATTATAATGATCAAATAGAGTTTAATCCTCAACGCTTAGATATGATAGAGGATAGATTGAAGTTAATTAATGATTTAAAACGTAAGTATGGAGATTCTGTCGAAGAGATTTTAGATTATTATCAGGAGGTAGATCAAAAGTTAGCTGAGCTTAAAAATAGTGAGGTAGAGAAGGATGAGTTATTAACTGATATCAGTAAATTGGAAAAAGAATATTTAGTGAAAGCTGAAGAATTATCTACTCAACGCAAGAAAATTGCTATCAAGCTAGAGGAGAGTATTGCTAGAGAGCTAATGGATTTATCAATGCTACAGACTAGATTCAAGATAGATTTTCACAAAAAAGAGAACTTTACTCAAGATGGTATCGATAAGGTAGAGTTTTTAATCTCTCCAAATCCTGGCTCTGATTTACTTCCATTAATTAAAATTGCATCAGGAGGAGAGTTATCAAGAATTATGTTAGCTCTAAAGACGATAACGGCAGATATTGATCAAATATCTACACTAATTTTTGATGAGATAGATACTGGAATTGGTGGTAGAGTGGGTAAGCTCGTTGCTGATAAGTTGGCTGTTTTATCAGCCAAACATCAATTAATCTGTATCACCCATCTTCCTCAAATTGCTTGTATGGCTGATAACCATTACTTCATTATGAAGAAGGTAGTTAATGGTGAGACCGAGACAGTAATCCATCCATTAAATAATAATGGTAGAGTCAGAGAATTAGCTAGAATGCTAGATGGCACTCTAACTGAGACGACTTTAGAACATGCCAAAGAATTACTTAAATCAGCTATAGAAAAGAAAGAGAAAACTAAATATAATTAAACTTTTTAGAGCATCTTTATTAATTAAAGGTGCTTTTTTATTTTTAAATTTAAAATTGTCATTATATAATGATATTGAGACACTTTTTATAATGATAAATTTACTAGCCACAGGTTTCAACCTGTGGTGATGATGACATGTTACACTACGGGTTAAAACCCGTAGCTAAAACTTAAA
>NZ_JBSQYM010000145.1:0-7704 GCF_055140805.1 Orenia sp. | reverse complement strand
ACAATAGAGAGATATTACGACACCTTAGGAATCGGGAATCGGTTATCAGGAATCTGTAGAACATACTGATTCCAGGTTCCTGATTCCTGACACTAAAGTGTCGCAATAGCCCCATTAATCTTCATTTTAAATTCACATGCCTATATTAAAAGTAAAAAACACACAAGTAAAAATGAGATTCTAAATTTAGAGTCCTCTTTTTATTTGTGTGTTTTAACATTTAAAACAAGTTATGTTAAAAAATATAATATATGAACAAATATAAAAAAAGTGTTGAATCAAGCTTTTTTTTATGATAACATATAATTACAGAAGAGTAATGCAAACGGTTGCATTATAATTGAATAGTTGATTATATAAGTTATATAAGTCTTTGTATAGTAAATCTTCATCTATTTAAGATTTATCTATTTATCAGAGGTGGTAAATTTGGAAGGAATTACTATGAAAGATGTTGCCAAATTGGCAGGCGTTTCAGCCTCTACAGTTTCTAGGGTTATATCTGATGATTCTAGAATTAGTCAAAGGACTAAAAAGAAGGTTTTAGAGGTAATGGAAGAACTTAACTATTACCCAAATACAATAGCTAGAAGTCTGGCAAGTAATAAGACTGATACTATTGGAGTAATAATGCCTTCTTATAAAGAAGATATTTTCATCAATCCTTTCTTCCAAAAGGCTTTAAAAGGGATAAGTCTGATAGCATCTCAACGTTTTTTTGATATTTTAATCGTTACAAACCACAAAGAAGAAAATGATGTAGATGTTCTCAAAAGAATAATCAAAGGAAAAAGGGTAGATGGATTGATTTTAACTCGTCCTAAGGAAGATGATGGTGGAATCAAATTTTTAAAAGAGAATAATGTTCCCTTTGTGTTAATAGGAAGTTGTTTGGAGTATGATGATATACCCTCAGTAGACAATGATAATGAGCAAGCATCTTATGACTTAACTTCACTTCTGATAAGAAAAGGGAGAGATAAGATAACTTTTATAGGTGGGGAGTTAGATTCTGTAGTTATGAAAGAAAGGTATAAAGGTTATTTAAGAGCATTAAAGGACTATAATATCACTTTCAATGAAGACTACTTTATATCTGATAAATTCATGGAAAAAAGTGGCTATTATCTTACATCCAGGTTAATGAATTTAGATAATGAACCTGATGCAATAATAGTGGCTGATGATTTAATGTCTTTAGGTGCACTAAAGAGATTAAAAGAGGGTAACAAAAAAGTACCAGAAGATATAATGCTAGCCAGCTTCAATAACAGTATGTTAGCTAAATATGCCAATCCTTCTATAACTTCTATTGAGATTAATTCCATAGAGTTAGGTAGGAAGGCTTGTCAGAAGTTATTTGATATCTTGGAGGAAAAAAGTAGAGAGAATAAGGAAATCATAGATTATAAGATTATAGAACGCGAATCTACTTCTTTAAGAAAAGATATAGATTAATTTAATTAATTTATATCTTTTTAAGGTTTTAAATTTTTAGCTTTACACAGCCGTTTGTATTCTTCTTATAAAACTATAAAGAGGTGATTTTTTTGAAGTTAAAAGGAAAACTATTATTAATCTTATCATTACTTATTGTATCTGCTTTAACATTAGTAGGTTGTGGATCTAAGGAAAGCAAGCAAGCTGCTGATCAAGTAACAGTAGATATATTCCAATTTAAAGTTGAAGCTAAAGACGCATTAGAAAGTGCTGCAGCAGAATTTATGAAAGAAAATCCTAATGTAAAAATCAATATTCAAACTGTTGGTGGTGGAGATGACTATGGTGCTTCTTTGAAATCTAAGTTTGCATCTGGACAAGAACCAGCAATTATGAATATGGGTGGTATGCAAGATGTTAAGGATTGGATAGAGAAGTTAGAAGATTTATCAGATCAACCATGGGTTGATAAAGCATTTAATGGTACTTTAAAGGCAGTAACAGTAGATGGAAAAATTTATGGTATGCCTTTTGCTCAAGAAGGATATGGATTTATCTACAATAAATCTATCTTTGAAAAAGCAGGTATAGATGCTGACTCTATTAAGAGTTTTGATGCATTGCAAGCTGCTGTAAAGAAATTAGATGCTAAGAAGGATGCTTTAGGATTAAAAGCAGTAATTGGTTTCCCAGCTAAAGAGACTTGGGTAACTGGATTACACTTATCAAATGTTGCTTTTGCCAATGAATTTGATAGTGTAATAGATACTTTTAATGCTAAAACAATCGATTTTAAATATGCTGATTCTTTGAAAAAATTAGTAGATTTACAAGCGAATTACGCTTATAAACCAGATGGGACTAAGGGATCTTTAAATGCGGTTGATTATTCTATGCAAGTTGAAGAGTTATTCTCATTACAACAAGTAGCTATTATTCAACAAGGTAACTGGGCATATGGAAGTATTGCAGGTATAGATCAAGAAGTAGCTAAGAATATTGGTTTCTTACCGATTCCAGTAGTTGGTGCTAAAGAAGACTCTATTCCTGTAGGAATTCCAATGTACTGGGCAGTTAATAGTGGTAAAGATCAAGCTGTTAAAGATGCAGCTAAAGACTTCTTAAACTGGTTATATACCTCTGAAAAAGGTAAGAAGATGATTATCCATGACTTTAAATTCATCCCTCCATTTAAAGGGTATGAAGGAAAAGATTTAGAACCAACTGATCCATTAGCAAGAGATATCTTAAGATACTCTAATCAAGGTAGAACAATGCCATGGGTATTTATGGGATATCCAACTGGATGGGGAATGGACAAATTAGGTGCAGATATTCAAAGCTATTTAGCTGGTGATCTTACTTGGAATCAGCTAGTAGAAAATGGTAAAGAAACTTGGGCAGAGGCTAGAGAATAATTTTAGCTAAGCGTTTGTCAAGTTGATTACATTAAGAGAGCCATGATTTCATGGCTCTCTTATTAAAAAATTAGAATATAAACCATATATTATGGATAATTTTATCATCTACTAAAAGGAGAGTTGAATATGAAAAGAAATAAATTAGCATTTTGGGGATTTGTCGGACCATCCTTGTTTGCTTTTTCATTGGTAGTTATCGTCCCTTTATTGGTTGGAATTTACTATTCTTTTACTGATTGGAATGGTATTAGATCAAATATTAATTTTGTTGGTTTGAAAAATTATTTAGAGATATTTAAAGATGAAGGTTTTATAGAGTCATTTATATTTACTACTAAATTTACTATAGCTTCAGTTATAACTATTAATGTTATAGGCTTCTCATTGGCTTTATTGGTTACTAGAAAACTAAAGATAAGTAATGCACTTAGAACGATCTTTTTTATGCCTAACTTAATAGGTGGATTAATTCTTGGTTTTATCTGGCAATTTATCTTTACTAAAGGTTTTGCATCTTTAGGAGAATTAACTGGTCAGCGATGGTTATTAGGCTGGTTATCTAATCAGGAGACAGGATTTTGGGGGCTTGTAATTTTAATGGCATGGCAGATGTCTGGTTATTTAATGGTTATTTATGTAGCAGCAATTCAAAATATCCCTAAAGAATTGGTTGAAGCTTCTCAAATTGATGGGGCAAATGCTTGGGAAAGAACTAAACATATTGTCTTTCCACTTGTAAGACCAGCTTTTACAGTAAGTTTATTTTTAACACTTTCTAACTCATTTAAGTTATATGATCAGAACTTGTCACTAACTGGTGGAGGTCCTGCTAATTCGACTCAAATGATTGCTATGAATATTTACAATACTGCATTTAAATTCAATGAGATGGGTGTTGCTCAAGCAAAAGCAGTAGTATTTTTCCTAATAATAGGTGTAGTTACTCTTAGTCAGGTTTATATTACTAAGAAGAGCGAGGTGGAGATGTAATGAATAAAGGTAACAAGACTATTTTAAGAATAATAGGTATTTTAACAGGGCTTTTATTTCTATCTCCTTTTTATATAGTAATTGTTAATGCATTTAAGACTAAAAAAGAATTATTCATGAATACCTTGGGCTTACCAAACTCTATTAATTTTAATAACTTTGTAGAGGCTTGGAAGAGATTAGACTTTTTGAGTGTATTCTTTAATTCTTTGCTTATAACTGCAGGGAGTATAGTTTTTATAATTATTTTTTCTTCCATGGCAGCTTGGATGCTTCAAAGAAATAAATCTAAATTGAGTAATTTTATCTTCTTTTTATATATTGCTGCAATGCTAATACCATTTCAAGCAGTAATGCTTCCTTTGGTTAGAGTTATGGGGAAATTAAATTTATTAAATATTCCAGGATTGATGTTTATGTATGTAGGCTTTGGTTCAAGTTTATCAATCTTTTTATACCATGGTTTTGTCAAAGGAATACCAACAGCATTAGATGAAGCTGCGACTATAGATGGATGTAATAGCTGGCAGACCTTCTGGCATATTATCTTTCCAATCTTAAAACCGATAACAATAACAGTAGCTATCTTGAATACTGTATGGATTTGGAATGACTTCTTATTGCCATCACTTGTTATCAATAGACCAGGAACTCGTACTATTCCTTTAGCAACCTTCTTCTTCTTTGGAGAGTACACTAAGCAATGGCATTTAGCTCTTGCAGGTCTTGGCTTAGCAATAATACCTGTAATTATCTTCTATTTCTTCGCTCAAAAGCATATTATTGAGAGTGTTACTGCAGGTAGTGTGAAATAGATTACTGATCTTTAAAATTTTAATAGCTGATAATAATTTAGATAAAAAATACTATCAACGGCCTTAAGAGATAAGGCTATTGATAGTATTTTTATTATTTGAATGAAAATATATGGTTATTGTAGTTATATCTTCTTTGGATATCAAGTTAGAAAATAGTTTAATATGGGGATATTGGGATACTTTTAGGAATCAGGAGTTAGGAAGCAGTTATCAGTAAAACAGACTGATTCCAGATTTCCGATTCCTGACACGAAAGTGTCCCATTTTCTCTATATTACAATAATTTTGAATCTATATTGCTTATAAAGCTAAGAACAAATAAATTTATTTTTTAAGCTCTAAGGTATATAATGTAGTAAAAGAGATAAGAGTTAATAAAAATAATAACTGTAAAGAAAGGGGCTAGGGCAAAATGAGTACAGAATTAAGTTATAATCTTAATTTAAAGCAGGAGCAACAGTTAGTGATGACCCCAAAATTACAACAGGCAATTGAGCTTTTACAGTTATCAACCTTAGAGTTAAAGGATTATCTTAAAAAAGAGATGATGGAGAATCCTTTATTAAGCCTTGAAGAGAGCTATACTGAGCAATCTAATAGTTATTTACCTTCAGAGCATAGTGAAGGAGTAAATTATGAAAATTTTATCAGTAAAGAATTAACTTTAGAAGAGGAGATAATGGGACAGCTAGGATTAGTTCTTAATGATGATTTAGAAAAAAGGGTCGCTAAGTATATAATTGCTAATCTTAATGAGGCTGGGTTTTTTAATGATTTTCAGAGTGTTATGGATAACCTTAATGTTAGTAGAGCTAGTGTGGAAAGAGTATTAGATAAAATTCAAGGTTTGGAACCGATAGGTGTAGCTACAGCTGGAGTAAGAGAGTTTTTATCTCTCCAATTAGAGGAATTAAAGGGAGTAATTCAAGATAAGAATATTATCTTAGCTCAACAGATTGTTGGTGAATATTTAGAAGAGTTAAGTGCTAATAAATTAAGAGTAATATCTAAAGACTTAAATTTAGAGATTACTTATGTGCAGAAACTAGTTGATTTGATTAGGAATCTAAAGACTACCCCTAGAGAAAGTTTTGCTAATAGTAATAAAAATGATTATTTAGAGCCTGATATTATTATTAAAAAGGTTGGAGATAGATTTGAAATTATTATGGATAAAGATAGCTTTCCAGTTTTAAGGATTAATAAATATTATCAGAAGCTATTAAAAGAAAAGAATGATCCTAAATATCGATTATATATAGAGAAGAAATTAAATTCAGCATTATGGCTAATTAAAAGTATTGAGCAACGTAGACAGACTATTTATAGTATAGTAAAAGATATTGTTGATTTTCAGCTTGAATTTTTAAATTATGGGATTAAATATCTAAGACCAATGATTATGCAAGAGGTTGCTGATAGGGTGGAGGTTCATGAATCTACTGTCAGTAGAGCGACTAAGAATAAGTATATTCAAACCCCCTATGGTCTATTTCCTTTAAAGTTTTTCTTTAATGAGGGAATCAAGAGTAAAGATGGAAGAATTTCAGCAATTGCTGTCAGAGAAGAGATTAAGGAGATAGTTGCAGATGAGAATAAGAATAAACCTTTAAGTGATAAAAAAATTAAAGAATACTTGGAGAAGAAAGGGATCTATATTTCAAGAAGAACGATAGCAAAGTATAGGGCTAAACTTAAGATTCCTGCTTCAAGGCTGAGAAGGCGTTATGATTAAAGAGATAAAGCAAATTGCTTTATCTCTTTTTTTAGAGGGATATAAGGTATAATTGTCTAATCTTAGAATTAGCAGTGATTAAGACTTAATAATAAGTAAAATATAAAAGATTGGGGAGATTAAATTGCTAATTAAAAAAAGGTTCTATATATTTATATCTAATTTGATTATAATGGTTATTTTAACAAGTATGGGTGTAAGTGCTAAACCATTTGTCACTAATCAAGCAGGTATTAAAAGGGTTCAATATAATTTATTGATATTAGGATATGAGATTGCTTTGACAGGAAAGATTGATTCTCAAACCTATAAATCTTTAGTAGACTTTCAACAGAGAAATAAGTTGAGAGCATCTGGTGAGATTGATATAGATACCTTCTTTAAATTAGAGGATTTTGCAGGATATATGAGCCATAAAGTAGTAGCTGGTGATACTTTAAAGAGTGTAGCTAGGGATTATGATGTTAGTGTAGAGATGATTGAAAGATTAAATAAGCTAACTTCGTCCAGATTAAAGATAGGAGATGAATTGATCATTCCCCAAAATGGGTTAGAGGAATTGGCTGAGTATAACTTAAATAAAGTAATTACTTATATTTTAAAACCTACAGATAGCTTAGATAAGGTTGCCAAAAGGTTTAATACCACTGTAGAGATACTAAAGAGGGTTAATAACATAGGTTCTAAGGAAATTAGAGGAGGAGAAGTTTTAAGAATACCTATTAGTATAGTAAAATCACAGTATAAAGCTAAGAACTTAACTAAAGATGATATTCTTAATAATTTAAGTGCTCCTACAGTAATTAGAGTTTCCTCTGAATTTGGTTATAGAGAGCATCCTATTAAGAAGAAGAGAATACTCCATAAAGGAGTTGATTTAGCAGTGGTAACAGGTACTAAGGTGAAGGCAATATATAAAGGAACAGTCTTATATTCAGGATGGATTAGAGGTTATGGTAAGACTGTAACTATTGACCATGGAAATGGAATAGTTAGTTTATATGCACATAACTCTAAACTTCTTGTTTCAAAGGGAGAGAAGGTGAAAAAAGGGGAGGTGATTACACTTTCTGGCAATACAGGAAGAAGTACTGGTCCTCATTTACATCTAGGACTTTATATCAATAATAAAGCAGTAGATCCGTTAAGGTATATAAGATAAAGGTGGGAGATATAGTTAATGAGATAATATAGAGATACTGCGACACTTTCGTGTCTTAGTTTACAGTGTACAGTTAACGGTTGACAGTTAAGTTCAAAACATCTTAAAATCTTATAATATCAATGATTATAAAGGTTT